>DATLUU010000439.1:0-10618 GCA_035577885.1 Verrucomicrobiia bacterium | reverse complement strand
GCGGCGATCGTGGTGCCGTCGATGACGATGATCACGATCCCCACCTTAATCTTCGTACCCGCCTTCTTCAACGGTCCGCCGTCGATCACCTCGAGGATGCCGACGCCCGGCCCGGTGTGCTTGGGGTCGGGGAAGAAGCCGAGCGCCGCGGTGACGTCGCCGTCGGGGCGCGTCGGCCGGAAGCGGCAGCCGGTGTGCGAGGCGTTCAACTCGCCCTGCATCTCCGAGCACAACTCGGCGAAGTCCCGATCGTTGCCGATGTAGGGCAGGAATCGCCCGTACTCGGTCTTGAGCGACTGCCAGTCCGCGCCATGCATCTTCACGTCGAGGAACTTCTTCAGCGTCTGCCGCCAGATGTGCTCGAACATGTAGGCGCGCTCCTGCGCCACGTCGAGGTCCATCTTCGCCGACAGATCGACGCCCGACGCCTTTTCCGAGTCGAGATCCACCACCGACAGCTTGCCGTCGTGGAGCACGTACGCCTTCTTGCCCTTGTTCCCGAGCTTCAGGTTCGCGCTCTGGGCGCCGAACTTGGAGACGAGCTTGATGTCCTTCTTGCGCGGCACGTACTTCCACAGGTCGTAGCCCTTGTCGTAGCGGGCGAGGAAGTAGAGGTTCTCGCCGTCGTCGGTGAGCGCGTCCGCGCCGAGATCGCTGGAGCTGAACGACAGGCGCGCGATGCGGTCTTCGATGTGGTCGAAGTCCATCGCCACCGGCTCCGCGAGCTTCGGCCCCTCCTTCGCCGGCTTCGCGCTCTTGTCCTTCGCCGCGTCCTTCCCCTTGTCCTTGTCGCCGTCCTTCTCCTTGGCGGTCAACTGGTCGTAGGCGGCCTCGTCGAGCTTGTAGCGGTCCCACGCCGCGTGCGTGAGGTAGGCGGCGTAGACGTCGCTCTGGCGGCCGTTGTTCGACTGCGTGCGCAGGCCCTGGCGGTCGGAGTCCCAATAGAGGACTTCACCCTTGCGCGACCAGTGCGGCAGCTCGTCCTCGTACCCGCTCTTCGAGATGTCGATGACCTTGTTGTCGCCCGAAGCGGAAACCAGGCCGACCTCGCTCGACCACCGGCCCGGGCTCAGGAACTGCACCGCCAGCCAGCGGCCGTCCGGCGACCACTCGTAGGCCTGGTCGCCATCGGAGTACGAATAGTTCTTGTCGCCGGGGAGCACGATCCGCGACTTGCCGCTCTTCACGTCCAGCACCTTGAGCGTGGTGCGCTCCTCGAGGTAGGCGATCTGGCTGCCGTCGGGCGAGAAGCTCGGCTGGAACGCCTCGGCCGTGCCCTCGATCACCGGCATCTCCTTGAAGCCGGTGGCGTTGAAGAAGTTCGGCTCGTTCTTGTCGGTGAGATCGGTGCGGTAGATCTTCCAGCTCTGTCCGCGCTCCGAGGCGTAGAGCAGGCTCCGGCCGTCGGGCGAGAAGCTCACCGAGCGCTCCTGCTCGGGCGTGTTCGTGATGCGCCGCGTGTCGCCGTGCTCGGTCGAGGCGACGAAGATCTCGCCGCGCGACACGAACGCGATCTCGCTGCCGTCCGGCGACACGTCGAACTCGGTGATCTGCGAGGACACGTCGGTCGGCCTCACCGTGCGGCCGGCGTCGTCCGCGGCCGTGGTGATTGTGAGCCGGCGGCTGTCGCCCGCGCCCGCGGGCCGCAGCCACAGCTCGCCGTCATAGGCATAGCAGAGGTCGCCCGCGCGCGACGCGGACAGGAAGCGGACCGGGCCGCCGGTATGCGACGTCACCTGCGTCGGGTGCCCGGGATCGGAGAGCTTCATCGCCCACACGTTGAAGGTGCCGCTCTTCTCCGACAGATAGAAGATCGACTGCTCGTCGGGCCCCCACACCGGCTGGCGGTCGTCGTAACCGTAGCCCGTGAGCCGCGTGAACTTGTTCGCGGGCACGTCCTCGATCCACACGTCGCGCGCGAACGCGGAGTGGTCGTGCTTGCGCCACTCCATCTCGTAGCCGCGCTGGTCCGAGAAGATCATGCGCTTCATCGCCCGGTCGTAGGTCGCGTAGAGCGCCGTCGTCGTGATGAGCTGCTGCGGCATGTGCCCGTCGAGATCGACGCGATAGAGCTCGGGGCGGGCGCCCGTGGGGAACTCCGCGTTGGTCGCCGCGTCGAGGACGGCCGCCGAGAACAGCACGGACTTGCCATCGGGCGTGAAGCTGCTCGGCGTCTCGTCGGCGGAGTGATACGTGAGCCGCGTGGCGCGGCCGCCGTCGGCCGGCATCACGTACACGTCGAGGTTGCCGTTCCGATCCGACGCGAACGCGATCTTACTGCCGTCCGGCGACCACACCGGCATGGAGTTGTAGGACTCGCCCACCGTGAGCGGGCTCGCCACGCCGCCCTCGGCGGCGACCTTCCACAGGTTGCCGCGGTACTCGAACGCGATCGTCTTGCCGTCGGGCGAGAGCGCGGGGTAGCGCAGCCACATCGCGCGGTCGGCGGTGAGTGCGCGCTGCGCGGGCGCGAAGAGGAGCGCGAGGAATGCGGCGACGCCGAGCCATGGGGCGAACCGGAGAGCAGGCTTCACAGGGGGCTCCCGACCCATCGGTCGTGAAGGAGGTGGGCGTTGAAGTCCGCGGATAGGCGCGTAGGCTGCGGGCGATCCGGCCCCGCGTCAATGGGGACGGGCGCGGCGCGCCGTCGATGGGGCGACGAGCGTCGGAGGGAGTCCGACCAACGCGACGACGAGCGTCGTCCCCGTCACACTCACATCCACGAGAGGTCGACATGGAACGTGCGAAGATCCTTCCCGCCCCCGGCCGGCTCGGCCTCCAGTCCATGTACTTCGACCTGGGAGACACCGTGTGACCGCACTCGATCTCGACCCCAAGGCCACGGCGCTCGTCGTCATCGACCTGCAGCGCGGGATCGTCGCCCGCGACGTCGCGCCGCACGCCTCGCGCGACGTGGTCGCGCGCTCGGCGCGCCTCGCCGAGGCGTTGCGCCACGCCGGCGGGCGCGTGGTGCTGGTGCGCGTCGCCTACGCCGCCGACGAGGGTGACCGGCTGCGCGTCCCCGTCGACGCGGCGATGCCGGGCGGACCGATGCCGCCCGACTGGGCCGACCTCGTGCCCGAGGTCGGTCGCGATGGTGATCTGGTCATCACCAAGCACCAGTGGGGCGCCTTCTACGGCACCGAGCTGGAGCTGCAGCTCCGGCGCCGCGGCATCACCACGCTCCTCATGTGCGGCATCTCCACCAACTTCGGCGTCGAGTCCACCGCCCGCGACGGCTGGGAGCGCGGCTTCCGAATCATCTTCGTCGAGGACGCGATGGCGGGAATGAGTGGCGAAGCACACACGTTCGCGGTGACCACGATCTTCCCGAGGATCGGCCGGGTGCGAAGCTGTGCGGAGGCGCTGGCGGCGCTGGGGACGTGAGGCGCGGCGCCGATCGCACGACCCATCCGGGTCATGGCGATGTTCCGTCACCGCGCTCGTCGGCCCGAGCCCGCTCTGGGCGCTCCTTCCGAAAATATCCCGGACCCTTCCCCGTATTCCAAGCGTCGTATAGGAGAACGGCCGAGCGCGAGGAGGGAGCCTGCCCATGAGCGAGCTGCGCGCCGCGTTGCCTGCCCACGCATTCGATGATGTGAGACGGAACGGACGTGGCACGCTCACGTCCGATACGCGCTACCGCCTGCTGCTCGAGGTCTTCCACAGTACGCGCGGCACACTCGACCTGCACGAGACGCTCGACCGATTGCTGGATGCGCTCCAGCTCCTCGTGCCGTTCGACGCCGCGGGCATCTTCGTCCTGCGCGACGAGGTCGCGCCGCCGCGCATGGGCGGGCTCGTCGAACAGATCGCCGGCGTGAGCTGGCGGGGATTCCCGCCGCGCTCGCCGCTCACGGACCCGATGCTGCGTGACGGCAAGGGCATCGTCGGCCACGTCATCCGCACCGGAGAGGTGGTGTGCGCCGCCGACGTGCGCCTCGATCCGCGCTACATCGAGGGGCGCGAAGCGACGCGCTCCGAGGTCGCGGTCCCGATCCAGCTCGACGGCCGCACCATCGGCGCCTTCAACCTGGAGAGCGACGTGCCGGCCGCGTTCCGCTCCAAGGACGTCGAGGTGCTGAGCTTCTTCGCCGAGGCCACGGCGATGGCCGTGGAGAAGGCGATGCTGCACCAGCGGCTGACGTCCGCCGACGAGCTCGACCGGCAGATCCGCACCGCGCAGCGCGTGCAGGAGCGCCTGCTCCCCACCGAGCTGCCCGACGTGCCGGGCCACGAGCTGGCGGGGATCTGCCTCCCCAGCACGCGCGTGGGCGGAGACTACTTCGACTTCGTGCCCGTCCCCGGCGGACAGATGGGGCTCATCGTCGCTGACGTCTCGGGCCACGGGCTCTCGGCCGCGATCATCATGTCGGCGTTCCGAGCACTCGCCCGAAACTGCCTGCGCGCCGGCCAGCCGCTGGACAAGGTCGCGGAGACGCTCGATCGGGAGCTGCCCGACACCACGGCGGGCGGGGCGTTCGTGACCGCGGTGCTGGCGATGTACGACCCCGAAAGCGGGCTATTGCGCTACGTGAACTGCGGGCACCACCCGCCGCTCCTGGACCGTGCCGGCCAGCCTCCGCGCTGGCTCACCGACGGCGGCCCGCTGCTCGGGCTCATCGAGGGCGCGAGCTTCGAGATCGGCGAGGTCCGGTTGGTCCCGGACGACCAGCTCGTCATCTTCACCGACGGGATCGTCGAGGCGCGCAGCAGCGCTGGCGTGTGGTTCGGCAAGGAGCGGCTCGCCGAGGCCGTCGCTGCGAACCGCGACCAGGGCGCCCGCGAGCTGGTCGAGCGCGTGGTGCTCGAGGCGCGTGCGCTCTCTGGCGGCCACGGGCTCGAGGACGACGCCACCATGCTGCTGCTGCGGCGGACGTCCGCTCGCGCGCGCTGACGCAACCTGGAGGCCGCGAGCACGTATCAGGGGCATGACGCCTGGAGCAGTGGTCCGCCTCGCCGGCGCGTGCCTGGCACTGCTGTCGTTGGGCCTTCCGTCGGAAGCCGCCTCCACGCCATCGAAGAGCACGGGTGAGATCCGCCTCGAGTTCGACTACAGCGCGGCGGAGCGGATGGTCGAGGCAATCGAACGCCCGGCGTTGAGCGAGCCGGAGGCCCGCGCGCTGCTCGAGAACCGCGGCATCGCGGCCATGGTCGCGAAGACCAGCGTGTTCTCGCCCGGGAACACGCCCGCGACCTTCGTCACCGACATGCAGTCGTTCGTCGCCACCCACAAGTACCCGACCGGCGACTTCGCGCTGGACTGGATCTACAAGTTCCGGGACCAGGTGCTCGCGCTCGTGAGAAAGCTGCGCGCGGACGAGGACTCGATCCGCACCCGCATCGCGGGCAGGCTGGGGCGTTACGCGCCGCGCACCGGGCCGGTCACCGTCAAGGTCTACTTCGTCGCCGGCGGCATGTCTGACGGATTCGTCCTCGATGGCGACCCCGAGTTGGCGCTGTTCGTGGCGCTGGAGAAGGCGAGCGGCGACAAGGATGGCGTCGAGCAGAACCTCACGCACGAGCTCTACCACGTGCTCCAGAAGGCCTCGGCGGCGCAGAAGCCGGCGGCGGTGAAGTTCGCGGCGACGCTCGAGAAGCAGCCTCCGCTCCAGCAACTCCTCGCCACGACTTTGTGGGAGGGGACGGCGAACTTCGCCGCGGACGCGAGAGAGACACCGGGACAGGGCCCCTATGTCTCCATGTGGCGGGATCGCTACCTGCAGAACCTGACGCCAGAACGCATCCGCGCCAACTTCCAGCTCTTCGATTCCGTGCTCGTCGATCTCGATCGAGGGAAGACCGACTGGGCTGCCGCCTACAGCCGCGGCTTCGGCAACGGGTCACGCCTCTACTTCGTCGGCATGGAGATGGCTCGCGCCCTGACCTCCGTGCGGGGCGCGGACTACCTCGGGGAGGCGTTCGCCCGTCCCCCGACGCGGTTCTTCCGCGACTATCTCCAGCTCAGTGCCGCCGACCCGTCGCTGCCGCGATTCTCGGCCGACACGCGCCGCGTCCTCGAGCATCTCCCCGCGACCTGGTGACGCTCAAGGCTGTGCGCGCGGCCGTGGTCGCCGCACGTCGCACAACGGCCCTCCTCCGGCATGAGCGGCCCGGCTCACTCCGACGCGGTTCCGTTGCTCTTCACGTCCTGTTCCTGGACCGGCAGTGGGATTCCGGCTTCCCTCAGTTGCCCGACGAGTCGCGCGACATCCTCTTCGAGGATGAGGACGTGGTCGAGCAGCTCCTGCACGCGGGTCGCGAGCAGACGGATCAGGCCGATGCCGATCTCCGGGTTGTCCGAGATGCTCTCGAACAGCTCCTCGACCGTGACCCAGATCAGGTGCGTGTGCTCGAGGGCGAGGACGCTGACCGTGGTCGGATCTCCTTCCCGGACCTCGAGCTGGCCGAACCCCTCCCCCGTGTCGACGATGCGGAAGAACTTGTCCCGCTTCCTGACCTCCAGCTTGCCCTCCACCACGAGGATCGTGGCGCGGTTGGGATCGCCCTCGCGCCAGACGTAGGTGCCGGCGTCGAAGTGCCGCTCCTGCGTCCTCGCGGCCAGCACCGCCAGCGCCTCCGTCGGCACGGCCCCGAACACGGGGTAGGCCTTCAACATCGCCGTCTTCTCCACGAGCGTCAGCACCGCTTCCATGGCCGTCACACTCCGGCGAGCGCGAGGTGCGCCCAGCGTGCCGCATCGCGCACGCGCGCATCGGTCATGCCCAGGTTGGAGTCCACCAGCGGCTCCATCCCCCGCTCGTGCCGTGTGCCGACGACGTAGAGGGCCACGGCTCGGAGCCAGGCATCGTCCCCCTGGAGGATCGCGGCGAGCGAGTCTGCGAACGGCATCGGACCCAGCTTGTAATGAGTGGACACGAACTTGAGCCGCGCGTCCTCGCTCGCCTCGACCAGCGGCAGCACGACGCTGCGATGTTCGGACCGGAGGGCGTTCTCCAGGTACTCGACCGCGTTGCCTCGCTGCTTCGCGGTATCCGACGTCACCCCGCGATACGCGGCGAGGATGTCGGTGGGCGGGTAGAGCAGGCCCAGGCGCCGGAAGACGCGGACGAGTGCCTGGTCCATGCGCTCCCGGAGCGCGATGCCGAACAGCCGCTCCGCCGCCGAAGCGGATTCGAGCCGGCCCGAGTGGTGGTGGACCAGCGCGCGCGCGTATTCGCGCGCGTCGCGCTCCAGGTCCTCCGTGACCAGCGCCGCCGGAAACTGGATGCTCGCGCTTGCGGAACGGATCCGGTTCGAGGCCTTGAGGATCCGGTAGGTGAGCCGCACGTCCGAGCGATCGCGCGTGCGGAACAGCGCGTTCACCGCTTCCGGCGTGCCCACGTCGCTCAGCACGTAGGGGATCTCCCAGCGCAGCGCCAGGTCCACGCTCGAGTCGCTCAGGTAGTCCCCCAGCGTGCCCACCACGCGCTCGCCGAACGCGGCCAGACCGGCGCGTGCGGCGCAGCTCGTCTCCTTCCGCCCGAGCGCATCGATGAGCCGCAGCACGTGCTCGCGGCGGCGCGCCGCGCCCGCCGACCGCAACGCCGCGCGGCGCACGCGCAGGTCGGCATCGTCGAGCAGGGGCGAGAGCAGCTGGAAGAGCGCGTCGGAACGGGCGCGGGCCCCGAGACCCTCGGCGACGCACACGCGATCCTGCGGGGGCGAGTTCCGGAGCACATCCTCCAGCACCTCGCGGGCGCGGTCCGCCTCGCTCGGCCCCACGTACTGGGTCACACAGCGGATCGCCGCGCCGCGAAGCCCCGCGTCGTCCGAGCGCAGCATCTGCTCGAGCCGATCGAGGATGCCCACGCGCCGCAGCGCGCACCAGGTGACGAGGGTCTCCCCGCGCACGCCGGGATCGGGATCCTGCATCAGCGGCAGGACCAGCTCGATGGGGGCGTCCGGACGATGGGCGCGGATCCACTGCAGCGTGCGGATCCGCACCGCCGTGGAACGATGGCGGAGCAGCCCGGGCAGGTGCGCATCGAGCACGTCGGGCGCGTTCTCCTCCAGCATCTCGACGCTCTGCAGCACGACGCGCTCGTACGGGCTCTGGAGCTGGCGCGAGACCTCCCGGATCACACCCGCCTCGCGCAGCGACACGCGCATGCGCTCGTGGCCCAGGCTCAGACGCCGCACGTTGCGTCCCAGCTCCACCAGGTATCCGCGGCGGACGCCCATCCACGCCGCCACCCAGGCGACGAGGATCACCGCGGCCGCGATGCCGAGCGTGCGCGTGGTCGCGCCCGCGAACATCCCGATCCCGAGGATGAGCAGGCCGGCGACGCCTTCGCCGAGGCGCTCGACCGCCGCCTCGATGAACGACTTCACGCGCCGCCTGAGCCCCGGCTCCAGCGGGAAGAAGAAGATCTCCTGGCCGACCTTGGCGATGGAAAGCCCCATGGCCTGGTCCCAGAGCCGGGTCGCGGTCGCGGCTGCGAGCCCCGGCAGCGCGATCACGAACGCGGTTCCGACCGCGAGCCCCGCCGGCAGCAGCGCGACCGAGCCCGCGGAGCCCAGGTGCGTCATCAGCCGTCGCGCCACGAACAGCTGCAGGATCAGCGCCGCCACGTTCACCATCGAGTGGAACATGCCGAGGTAGGTGGCGAGCTGGCCGCGATCGCTGAAGCGGCGCTGGATCTCGAGCTTGAACTGGTAGTCGACGAGCGCGCTCACCATCACCGAGCACAGCGCCGCGAGCACGAGCCAGCGCACGTACGTCCGGCTGAAGAGCGGCGTGTCTTCACCCGGCTGTTCGCCCTCGGGCTCGGGCTGGCCGACGATCCCCTTCCCCACCGACAGCCGCAGCAGCGGCACCGCGGCGATGAGAAGGATCGCCGCGGCCATGACCAGCGCGCTCAAACTCCACATGCGGGCGAGCGGCGCGGCGATGAGACCGCCGAACAGGCCGCCCAGGAGCCCGCCGACGCCGATCACGCCGAACGTGCGGCGTGCTTCACGCGGGTCGGAGAGGCTCGCCGCGAACGCCCAGAACTGCGACATGAGGATGAGGCCGTAGACGTTCGCCCACAGGTAGAAGGCGATCGTCACCCATCGCGCATGCAGGCGGAACAGCCACGCGAACACGAGCAGCGACAGCCCGCAGCTCACCGCTCCGGCCGCGAGCGCCTGCCAGTTCGCGAGGCGCTGGGTGAGGCGGCCGAACACGAGCGTCGCGCCCAGGGTGAGGAGCCCGACCACGACGAGCACGTAGGGCAGCACGCTCACGGGCAGCTCGGCGAGGAAGTCCGCGTCGCGCGCGGTCTTGACCAGGGTGTACGAGCCGACGAGCGCGAACAGGATCGCGCCGAGGGCGTGCGCACGCCGCGCCTCGTCGGGGTCGAGCTGGAAGCGTCGCGCAAGCCCGCGGCTCATCAGGGACCCCCCAAGGTGATCGTCGCCGGACTATAGAGCATCCCCGACCGCGGCCAAGCGGTCAGAGTCTGTCGTTGACGCTGACCCGGGCAGCGTCGGATAGTCCCGGCCCTCGATGACTTCCGGCCGTGCCGTTCTCGTGCGCATGCTCATCGCGACGGCCTGCATGGCGGCGGGCGCGTCGGGCTTGGCGCGCGCGCAGCAGGCGACTCCTGCGGCTGCAGCCGCCCCGCCCGTCGACTCCGCGCAGGCATCGCCTTCGAGCGACCTCGCGCCCTCGACCGCTTCGCCGTGGAACCCGCCCGAGCCCGAGTCGGGCAAGCGGCTCTGGGAGTCGTTGCTCGAGCTGCCGGGGCGTGTCGTCACGCTGCCGCTCTCGGCGCTCGGCTACGGCGCGCGCAACTACCTGCTGTTCGCCGAGGCGAACAGCGTGGTGCCGCGCGCGAAGGCGATCCTCGCATCGTCCCCGCGGTTCGGCGTCTACGCCATCCCCGCGAGCCTCGGGGATCACACCGGTACGGGCGTCGCGCTCGAAGTGCGTCCGCCCCGGCTCCGCGAATTCCTCACCGGCGAGCTGAGTGCATCCACGCAGCACTACCACCGCACGCGGGTGCAGCTGGCGCTCGGGCCGCTCGGCGCCGAATACCAGTACGAGTGGCGGCCGCGCGACCAGTTCTACGGTCTCGGCCCCGGCTCCAGCCTCGATGACCTTTCCGAGTACGCGGTGCAGGGCCAGGCCATCCGCGCGCAGCTGGCGTTCCCGTGGCAGCGACGCAAGCAGAAGGCGCCGCCCGCACAGGTGAGCGCGTACGTGGGAACGCGCCAGCTCGTGATGCGGAACAGCCGCGGCCAGGAGCGCTCGTTCGAGCAGGTGTTCCCCGTGATCGGCGCGTCGCAGCTGAACGAGCAGGTGGAGAACCTGCTCACCGGCGTCCGTGGCTACTTCGACACCCGCGGCGGCAAGCCACACTGGACGCAGGGCGTGCGCGTGGAAGGGCAGCTCGATCACTTCGGCAGCTCGAGCGAGAAGGTGCTCGCGCTCCAGGACGCCAGCACCGACGCGCCCGAGTTCACGCGCTACTCGGGCGCCGTCACGACCGGCTTCTCGTTCATGCGCGACCCGAGGACCATCCGGCTGTCGCTGCGCGGGGCGCACCAGGATGTCGCCCATCGTTCCGAGGCCATGCGCATCTACGACCTCTCGGGACTGGGCGGCGGGCGCGGCCTCTACGGGTTCGAG
>DATLUU010000438.1:0-4588 GCA_035577885.1 Verrucomicrobiia bacterium | reverse complement strand
GGCTCCGAGCTCACGGTGATGGGTGTGCCGCTCGGGAGCGGCACGCGCATGGCGATCGACCGCGACCGCGACGGCTTCCCGAACGGCGACGAGCTGGCGGCGGGGAGCAACCCGGGCGATCCGGCGTCCGTGCCGGCGACCACGGGCGTGGCCTCCGGGGGCGTCACCGTCACCGGGCTCCAGGGCGCACGCCCGAACCCGTTCCGCGGCGGCACCGCGATCGAGTGGTCGTTGTCGCACGACGGACCGGTGGATCTCGTGATCTACGACGTCATGGGCCGCGAGGTGCGCGTGCTCGCGAGCGGTACGCAGCGGGCGGGCGTCCATCGGGCGGAGTGGGACGGGCGTGGCGCGGGCGGTCACAGCGTCGGCGCGGGCCTTTACTTCGCGCGGTTCCGCGTCGCGGGCGAGGAGTGGACGCGGACCGTGGTGAAGCTGGACTAATGTCCGAGCAGCGCCTCGGCGCGGGAGCGCCAGGCGCGGACGCGATCGTCGTCGGGGAAGCGTGACTCGAACAGGGCCCAGGCGCGGGCGAACTCCTCGCGGTCGGCCTCTTGGCCGGCGCTCGCCACCCACAGGGCGCAGGCGTCGGCGAGCGCGCGCGTGATCTCGGGGTCGGCGGGGAGCGCTTCGCTCGCGGCGAGCAGCGCATAGACCGAGCTGTCGCGGCGGCCCGCTTGTGCGAGCGAGGCGGCGAGTCCGAGCCACGACTCGCGGTCGTGCGGCTCGAGCGGAAGGGCGGCCTGCCATTGTGCGGAGGCGGCGCTCCAGCGCCCGGTCTGCATGTAGAGCGTGGCGAGGTCGCGGTGATACTGCGGCGTCTCGGGCTTGAGCAGGACGACGCGCGTGAGCGGCGGCTCGGCCTCGGCGATCCGGCCGGCGCGTGCGCGCGCCACGCCCAGCCCCGAGAGCGCGTTCACGTTGAGCGAGTCCTCGGCGAGCGAGGCGAGGAACCAGCGCTCGGCGCGCGGCAGGTCGCCGGCGTTGAGCGCGGCGGTGCCCAGCATCGCCTGCGAGCGGCCGCCGCCGAGCGGGAGTGCGGCGACGCGCGCCTCGGTCGCCTCGCGGGACATGTTGAGCGCGGTCCATGGAACAGCCTGCGCCAGCGAGGCGGCGAGCGCCGCGAACAGGAGGCGCTCGCGCGCCGCGGGCGGCAGCGCCAGCATCGCGCGCAGCGCGAACAGCGGCAGCACGCCGGCCGGGGCCGCGAACAGGTCCCAGTTCCGCGCCGCGCCCAGGTTGCCGGCCCCGGTCAAGAGCGCGGGCGCGTAGAGCGTGAGGGCCGCGAGCGCGAGGAAGCGGCCACTCGCGGTTCCGAGCGCGTCCCGGATCGGGCGCACGGCGACGAGTGCCGCCACCGAGACGAGCGAGAGCGGGCCCATCTGCACGCTGTGGCTCCATGCGTCCGCCAGGTGGCGCGCGGAGAAGAACACGCCCGCCTGCATGTCGCGCGGCTGCCGCAACACCTTCACCACGCCGGCGGAGAGCTGCGCGAACGGCGAGCCACCGGGATAGAGCCCGCGCACCATCCACGCCGCAGCGCCCGCGACGATCACCAGCCCGGCGAGCGTCGCCAGCATCTCGGCGCGGCGCTCGCGGCGCGCGAGCCCGTGGACCACGAGCAGGAGCGCCGCGGGGAACGCGAGCGCGCCGAGGAGGTGAAACGCGAACGCCAGCAGCAGCGCCGCGAACGCCGGCCACGCCTGCGCGCGGCCCTCGAGGTAGTCCACGCCCGCCCACGCGAACGCGGCGAAGCACACCGCCACGTAGGCATAGTTCTCGACGTGCCCGTGGAAGATCGCGGCCGCGCCCTGGCTCGCGATCGCGAGCGTGGCGAGGAGCGCCATGCCGCCCGAGAGCTCCGAGGTGCGGGCGAAGCCGCGTGCATGCAGCGCCACCCACACGCCGCCGGCCACGGCGCTCGCGGCCGCGATCGCCTGCACCGCGCTCCAGCGCCCGCCCCCCATCGCCCACACCGCGTGCTGGAGCCACAGCGTCAACGGCTCGTCCGGATGGAAGCGGTGCCCCGCCGGGATGTCGATCGAGAGCGGCAGCGCGTCGCCCCAGTAGAGGTGGCGCTCGCGCACGAGCCAGAAGATCGCGGCGGCCGCGAGCCCCACGACCCATGGCCACGCCGCGTGCGCGGGAAGGCTCACGCGCTCGAGCCGCTCGCCGATCGCGCGCGAGCAGCGCGGCACGAAGAGCAGCGCGCACGCGAGCGGCACGAGCCACCACGCCCGGGGCAGGAACGCAAGCGCGTTGGCGCCCCACAGGGCCCGGCTCCAGAAGCGCGACTCGAGGAGCGGGTAGGCGAGTGTCGCGCCGAGCACGACGAGCCCCCAGCGCACGTCGGCCGCGGAAGCGGGCGGCTCCGGCTGCTGGGCCGCCACGGTGGATCGCTCGCGGCTTCCGGGGGCCTTGGCCATCGAACTAACTTACGTGGAGCCCGAGCGCGCGGCCACCCTCGCACGGGCGAGAGTGGCCGCCGTTCCCCCCCAGGGCTTCGTTCACGTCACTCGAGGCGAGTCACCACCCGCGTGAACCGTCCCTGCGCGGTGACGAGCCGCGCGTAGTAGACGCCGGGCGCGATCCGGTGGCCGGAGTCGTCGGCGCCGTTCCACTCCAGGCGATACTCACCCGCGTCGCGGAGTCCGCTCGTGATCGTGCGCACGCGGCGGCCGTCCACCGAGAACACCTCGAGGTCCGCGCGCCCGGCCTTGGCGAGCGAGAACGCGAACGTCGTGCTGCGGCCGAACGGGTTGGGCATCGCGGGGGCGAACGCGGTCACGAACGACTTCGGTGTGACCGCCGTGACCCCGGTGGCAAGGATGACCGTGTGGTTCTGGTTGTCGCGTGCGTCGGTTCCCGCGAACGCGATCTTGGGATCGCCCGCCGCCACCACCTGGAAATGGAGCGTGGCGAACTCGCCGTCGCCGGTGAAGCCCTGGCCCGTGCCCGTGAACATCGCGCCGTCCACCGAGCCCGGCGCCGCCGAGAACAGCAGCGCCCCCTGCTCGAGCACCGCGTCGCCCGCGGTGAACGACACCGGCTGCACGACCGCCGGATCCCACGTCAGGCGCGCGCTCATCGCCAGCACGCGGCCGGTGCCGGTGAAGCTGATGCGCACCGCCACGTCCTCACCCGCGTGCACCGAAGGCGGCGCGGTGAGCACGAGCGCGTCCTGGCTCGACGCCGCCGGCGTCGCGTGCGCCTGCGGCGCGCTCGCGACCGGATAGTAGTTGATGGCGAACAGGACGAGATCCTCGAAGTTGACCTTGTTGTCCGTCATCGGCCGGGCGTTCACCGACAGGTCGGTGGTCGGGCCCACGTCCAGGTAGTTCACCGCATCCACGGCGGCGCCGTAGATGCCGTAGTGGGCACCCAGCGCCGAGAGGTCGCTCGTCGACACCTGGTTGTCGCCGAGGCCCGGCGTGGTGCCGTCGGAGACGTCGCCGAGGTGGTAGCTGAGCGTGCCGGTGGTCCGGTTGGAGACCGGCGAGCGCGTGCCGAACGTGTCGGTGACGTAGGCGACGTAGTACCAGAAGTCGCGCGAGCCCGGCTCGTCGGTGCCGCCCGGTGAGGTCACCGTGGTGAGCGTCCAGCCGGCCGGCGGGTAGGCGCCCGGCGTCGGCGGCACGCTGCCCGGCGTCGGGCCGTCGTCGTACTCGGGGTAGTTGCCGTAGCCCTTGCGCCACACCTCGACCGTGGAGCCGGCGGGGACCGCGGTCCAGGTCAACGTGATCTTCGTGTTGCCGTCGCCGTCGTTGCCCGTGCGCACCTGCGTCGCGGTGAGCGTGGTGATCGCCGGCACCGCCGGGTTGACCGCGAACTGCACGTCGATGGTGTGGTTCGAGCTCACGGCCGCGAACGTGTAAGGCGACGTGAGCGGGGCGGCGCCGCCATCCACGGTGACGCTCGCCACGTGGTAGCCCGGGTCCGCAGAGAACGTGTAGGACGGCGTGGCGTTCAGGCTGTAGAGCGTGGTGCCCAGCGGCGAGAGGCTGCCGTTGGCGCCCGCCGTGGCCACGATCTTCGCCTTCACCTCGAGCGGGTAGGCCGTGGAGGTGGCGCCCGAGTAGCTGCCGTCACCGGAGTAGTGCGCCGTGAGCGAGTGCGGCCCCACCACGAGCGAGCTGGTGATGAGCTGGGCGCTGCCGGAGGCGACCGGCGACGTGCCGAGCGACGTCACGCCGTCGAAGAACTCGACCGAGCCCGTTGCGCCTGACGGCGCGACGGTGGCGGTGAGCGTGACCGGGTCCTGGTAGACACCCGGATCGGGCGCGGCCACGAGCGTGACCGAGCTCGATGCGGCGTTCACGACCTGGGTCACCAGGTTCGAGGTGCTGCCCGAGTAGCTGCCGTCGCCCGAGTAGATCGCGGTGATCGAGTGGCTGCTCGCCGCGAGCGCGCTGGTACTGAGCTGGGCGCTGCCCGAGGCGACCGGCGAGGTGCCGAGTGACGTCGCTCCGTCGAAGAACTCGACCGTTCCCGTGGCGACCGACGGTGTCACCGTGGCCGTGAACGTGACCGACTGCCCGAACGTGGACGGGTTCTGCGAGCTCGCGAGCGACGTGCTCGAGCTGGCCGC
>DATLUU010000437.1:0-4605 GCA_035577885.1 Verrucomicrobiia bacterium | reverse complement strand
CACGGGGTCGAGGCCCCAGGCGCCCTGCGCGGCACGCGCAAGCAGCAGGGCCGTCAGGCCGAGCGTCGGCCCTGAGACGAACCGACGGATCCGATGGCTGGCGATCGGCATGGGGACCTCCCGATCGAGCCTGCGGCGGGGTTCGATCTATTGAATGATGATCACCCGCGCGTTCAGAACGCGCGTGCCGTCGCTCGCGCGCGCGAAGTAGACGCCGCCGGGCAGGTCTCGCGTGCCCGGCATCACCACGTCGGCGCCGAGCGTGGCGTCGCTGCTCGAGGCAGCCACGCGACGGCCGGCGAGATCGTGCAGCGAGAGCGCGAGCCGCGACGAGCCCGAGAAGCTCGCCACCGCGTGCACGCCTTCACCGCGCACGAACCGCACGCGCAGGCTCGGTGGTCCGACCACGGGCGTCGGCGTCACGCCGGTCACCGCGCCGGCCTGGCCGATGCGGATGGCGTAGATACCCTGCCGGTCGATCAGCTGCGACCAGGCGAAGACCGCGCCGCCGTCGCCGGTGGCGGTGAGGCCGATGTCGCCGTAGCGCGTGGCGTAGTACGACCTCTGCGACTCGCAGAAGCCGGCGCCGGGCGAGGACTGGCCGACGCTGACGTACGCGTCGGATTCGTACGGGCCGGTCGCGCCCGAGGGCTTGAACGAGGCGATGAACATGCCGCCGTCGCCGCGCGACGCGTACTCGATGCCGCGCTGGTCGCCGCCGACTGCGCCCGGCAGCGGCTCGCCCGTGGGCGAACGCCGCGAGAACGACATGCCGGTCGTGGCCTCGCTGGCGTAATACGGCAGCCCGGTGAACACGCCGCCGTGCTGGTCCGCGACCGCGCGCAGCGACGCCTGCGCGCCCAGGTCAGGGATGCCGCTTGCGTACACGTCGCCGAGGTCGACGCCCTCCGGTGCCCAGCCCTCCGCCGGCGCCCCCAGTGCATCGACGTGGCGCAGAGCGTTGTGGAACACGAGCCCCTGGCCGTCGCTGATGCCCTGGCTCGCGAGCAGGTAGGCGCCGCCGTCGCCGTCTCGCGCGATCGCGGTCTGCGAAGCCCCTGGAGCGGCCTGCCAGCCGGGTGCCAGGTTCAGGAATGAGGGGTCGTACGACGCCAGCTCGACGCCATCGCTGGTCCAGCCCGACGCGGGCAGTCCGCCGTCCCCGAGCCGGAGCACGCGCAGGTCGCCCGGCGACTGCGTTCCGTCCGAGTTCGCGATCAACGTCTGCCAGCCGAGCCACAGCCCGTCACCGGTCGCGGCATCGATGCCGAACGCCGACACCGAGACGCCGGGATCGCCCACGAGCCCGAACGCGCGGCCGCCGCTCGGCCAGCTGCCCGCCCCGGCGCCGGATGGCCCGACGCGCACGATGCGGGCGCTCACGGTTGGATCGAAGAAGAATGCGCGCGTGAGCCAGCCCAGGTAGACGCCGCCCGCGCCGTCGGCGACCGCGGTGGGCCGGTGCTGGGCGGAGGGCAACGATCCCATCGTGCGCCCGTGCGTGGACCAGCCGCCGGCGATCGTCCCCGCCGCGGTGACGTGGGTGAGGAACAGCGTCGCGCCCTGCATCCACCATATATAGGCACCACCCGCGGCATCGCTCACGCCACCCACGTCGACGCGCGACGCGTCCACGTCGCTCACCGCCGTCGGCCCGCCCCACGCCGGATCGAGATCGCCGTTCGCGAGCAGGTGCTGCGCTTTCAGGAGCCCGCCGCTGGCGGTGTTCTCCTGCCACACGATGATGGCGCCGTAGCGGCCATCCTCGATCGCGCCCACGGCCGGGCAGAGCGCGCTGGTTGCGTGCACCTCGACAGGGTCGGCGCTCCACGCTCCGTGCGCGGGGCGGGTGAGCAGCACGAGCGCCATCCACGTGAGGACGAGCGCGAGCACGATGTAGCGGATCCGATGACTGGCGATGGTCACGGCGAACCTCCCTGATCGAATCGGTGCTCCTTGGGGCGAGCGGGAGTATCCCACCGTGCGAGGCAGCAAGCAGCGGTATTTTTCCGCCGCTCAGTGCTCGCGTGGCTCGGTCGGCCCCGGCTTCGGTCCACCGTTACGCACCAGTCGTTCTGCCAAGCGGTTGGGCGTCTCACGACGCTCGCCGAGCGTGGCCAGCGCGTCGCGCCAGGCGCCCTCCGGCACCTGGGAGCGGAAGTCCTCCCACAGCCGTTCGCGCACGAGCGACTCGAGCCGCTGCTCCAGCCGCTGCCGCCTGCGGCTCTCGAGCGTGCCCGTCTCGGCGAGCCACGCGAGGTGACGCTCGAATGCCTCCACCAGCTCGCTCACGCCGCGGCCGATCGAGGCGGCGGTGAGCATCACCGGGATCACCCACTCACTCGTGCGCGCACGCAGGTGGAGCGCAGAGCGGATCGCCTGCGCCGCGCGATCGGCGCCTTCGCGATCCGACTTGTTGATGACGAACAGGTCGGCGATCTCCATCAGGCCCGCCTTCATCGCCTGCACCGCGTCGCCGGATTCGGGCACGAGCACGACCGCCGTCGAGTCCGCCGTCTGCGCCACCTCCAGCTCGCTCTGTCCCACGCCCACGGTCTCGATGAGGATGCGCTCGAAGCCCGCGGCGTCGAGCACGTCGCACGCCTGCGCGGTGTGCACGGCGAGTCCGCCCATGCTGCCGCGCGTCGCCATGCTGCGGATGAACACGCCGTCATCGCCCGACAGCTCGTTCATGCGCACGCGATCGCCGAGCAGCGCGCCGCCCGAGAACGGGCTCGTGGGATCCACGGCGACGACCGCCACCTTCTCGCCGCGCGCGCGGTACTCCTTGGCGAGCTGCGTCACCAGCGTGCTCTTGCCCGCGCCCGGCGGGCCGGTGATCCCGAGCCGGAACGCACCGCCGGTGCGGCCGAAGCAGGCGTCGAGCAGCGCCGTGGCGTTCGGGTGCTCGTTCTCCACCCACGACAGCGCACGCGCCAGCGGCACGCGCTCGCCGGCGAGCGTGCGGCGGATGAGTTCGTCGGCTTCCAGATCGGGCATGCGGAGCGCTCGCCTGTCGCGAACATGCGGAGCCCGCGTGACGACACTCGCCACGCGGGCTCCGGAATGATGCGCGCGAGCCGGGCGAAGCTACGGTCGCATGCGGTGAGGGTCAAGACGCGCCGATCGGATGGAGTGGCTCGGCGACCGCGGCCGGCAGGAACTTCAGGGCTCGACGGGGAACGGCACCGTGAGCCCGATCCGGTACTGCATGTACGCGGGCTGGATCACGACCGAGTTGTTGCCGAGCTGCCGTGGCGTGCCGAACTGCCGCAGGTATTGCACGCCGCCGGTGAAGCCGAAGCGGGTGAAGTTCAGGTTCACGCCCGCACCCGCCGACCAGCCCACGCCCACCTCGTGCTGCGACACGAGCAGCTCGCTGAAGTCGCCGCCGGTGGTGACGTGCACGTCGTCGTAGTAGCCGTAGGCGATCATCGACAGCGCCAGGTTCGCGTACGGCTCGAGCGTGCCGTCCTTGTGCGGGCCCAGCTCGCCGCCGAGGAAGAACCGGCCGTAGAGCTGATCCATGTGGTGCTCGGCGTGGTCGCCGGTCGTCGTGTCCACGACGCTTCGCACGCCGGAGTGGAGGCTCGAGACCTCGGCGCCGCCGAACACCGCCAGCAGTCCCTGCGTGCTGGCGATCGGCCAGCTCACGTCGGCGCCGCCGCCGTAGCCCGAGTTCCACGCGCCTTGCTGGAGCGGGGCGCCGGGATCGATGCGCATCGCGTACACCGCCACGCGCGGGATGCCATCCTGCTCGAAGCGCCCGGCCGCGGCGGCGGGAAGCGCCAGCAATGCCAGGCAGAGCGGGGTGAGAGCACGGAGGCGGGACCGCATGATGTGAACCCCGGGAGTCGCGGCGCGGCGGCGCCCGCACGCCGCGCGTGCGGATCGGATCGCGCCGGGGGGAGCGTTTCACAGCCCCGCGGTGTGGACAAGGCGGAACGCTACTGCGCGATGGGGATGCTGAGCCCGAGCCGGTACTGGATGTAGGACGGCTGGATCGTCACCGCACCGGCTCCCAATTGTTGAGGCACACCATACTGCTGGAGGAAGCGCACCCCGCCGTCGATCCCCCAGCGGCCGAAGTTCAGGTTCACACCCCCGCCGGCCGACCAGCCGAACGCGGCCTCGGTGCGGTCGCTCAGGTGCTGGTTGATGGAGTTCTCGAGGTTGTTGTCGTCCGGGATCACCACGCTCGTGCTGATGCCGTAGACCACGAGCGCCACCGCAAGATTGCCGTAGGGCTGGATCGTGCCGTTGCCGTGCGGCCCCAGCTCGCCGCCCAAGAAGAGCCGGCCGTAGACCTGGTCGGTGTGCTGCTCGATACGCAGGCCGGTCGTCTGGTCGTGGAACGTCTTGACGCTGGAGTAGAGGCTCACCACCTCGATGCCGCCGATGCCCGACAGCAATCCCTCCGTGCCGCCAACGGGCCAGGAGACGTCGATGCCGCCCCCCCAGCCCGGGTCGGCGTAGTCGCGCGCCTCGCGGTCGGTGGGCACCATGCTCATGCCGTAGATCGTGAAGCGCGGCGTGGCGGCGAGGGCGGGCGAGACCAGCGCGGCGAGCGCAAGCGCGATGAGACCATGCGTGAGCGGCCGCATG
>DATLUU010000436.1:0-2080 GCA_035577885.1 Verrucomicrobiia bacterium | reverse complement strand
CGACGTGGCGGGCGGCGCGAGCGTTCCGGGCACCGAGTAAGCATAGAGCTTGTTGAAGCGGTCGGGCGCCACGATCTCCGGCGTGCCGTCGCCGTCCAGGTCGGCCGCGACCGTGGTGCCCGCGCAGCCCACGCCGGTCGCGAGCGGCCAGCCCTCGGGCGTGTGGCCCTGGCCGTCCAGCGCGGCGATCACGCCACTGGCATTGAGCGCCACCACCTCGGGGCGGCCGTCGCCGGTCACGTCCATGGCGAGCGGCGGCGTGTTGGTGACGAAGCGCTCCGGCGAGCCCGCGCGCGGCCAGCCGGGCGAGGGATGCCCGCTGGCGTTCAGGAACGCGAGCCGGCCGTGGATGGTCTGGACGAGCACCTCGGGGAAGCCATCGCCGTCGGCGTCGCCGGCGCCGAGACCGGCCACGAGCGTGTCGCCGAACGGCGCGCCCCAGCCGGGGAGCTCGCTGGCGGAGCCGACGCAGAAGGCATGGACGCGGTCGAGGCTGTGAGCGAACAGCGCCGGGTACCCCGAGCAGATCGGGCTTGTGTTCGGCCCGGCCCCGCCCAGGTCCGCCCAGAGGAAGTCGGGCAAGAAGCCTGAGCCCGGCGCGGCCACGCTCCAGCTCGCCACCTGGGCGAGCGATGCGGCATCGAGCACCACCACGTCGCCGGAGGCGCTTCCCAGGGCGAGGAATCCGCTCGATGGGCTGCCGACCCCGTTCCAGTAGGCGAGCCTGCCGGTCACGCCGCCCGCAGCCACCGCGGGGCTGGTCGCGAAGATGTTGCCGGCCTGATCGATGGCGCGGATGCGGCCGTCCTCGCACCCCACCACCGCGGTCCACGCGCCGCCCGAAGTGCCGATGGCGAGCGGTGGCGTGCTGGCCGGCGACGGCAGCGCCACCGGGAAACCGGGAATGGCTGCGCCGTTCCGGCCCACTGCCCAGAGTCTGCCCCCCACGACGTCCGCCGGGCTGTAGTGGTACGTCGTCGCGAGGACGACGCTGCCCAGGACGCCGAGCGCCACCGCCGACACCTCCGGCCGCGGCCGCTGGTCGAGGTGCGCGAAGTCGAACGTGTCGGCGCCGGCGATGCCGTGCCCATCGAAGCGCACGCAGAACAGCGCCGCCGAATCACGCACCGCCGCGCGTGCGGCGAGGCTGGTGTCGGTGACGCTGGAATCGCCGCCGGCCCACACCGCGTCTCGCTTGCCGTCGCCGTCCAGATCCGTGGCGAGCAGCACCGGCCCGCCCGGCGGGAAGTTCGCGACCACCGGCCAGCCCTGCGGCTGCCACGTGCGGGTCACGCGCACGTGCATCGTGTCGCTCATGTCGTCGAGGAAGTCGACCTCGAGGTGCGGTCGCGTGCCCTGGTTCGGGAGCAGGTTCGGGATCGTCGTGTCCGAGAGCTTCGGCGCCACGCGCGCCTGGTACGGATCGAGATCGCTGCCGATCGCGTAGGGCGAGCCCAGGTCGCCCAGGTCGTCGAGGCCGTCCGCTTCCAACACCTGGAGCCCGAGGCGGCGCGGGTTGGTGTTGAAGCCGAAGTCCGGGTTCGTCCTGAGCGACGTGGTGAACGGGATCACGCTCTCGTCCACGTGCCAGGCGAGGATGCCGCCGCCCGGGAGCAGCGCGTCGTACTCGAACCGATCGGGATCCCTGGGACCCAGCACCACGTGCGTGGTGTCGTCCGACAGCAGGTGCACGGCCGACGTCGGGAACAGGTAGCGGTCCTCGAGGATCAGGTACTCGTCGCTCGAGAGATCCAGCTTCACGAAGTCGTTGTGGCGCTGGCTGCCCATGAGCGGGAACGCGGCCGTGTCCGCCGGGCCCGGCATGCGGAAGTTGAGCAGCCCCTGGTCGAGGATGAAGTTGCGCTGGAATGGATCCACGCTCGGCGGCAGCAGCCCCACGGCGAAGATCGTGGAGTCGCCCTCCTGGTACTGCCCGGGCGTGACGCGCACGAACGCGCCCACCAGGTTCCCGCTGTCCATGAGCGACCACAGCCCCACCACCGGCAGCGCCGTCTCGATGTCGTAGACGTCGCCGAAGCCGAAGAAGTTGTGGCCGTTCTCGTGCGCGATGACGCCGTTC
>DATLUU010000435.1:0-3182 GCA_035577885.1 Verrucomicrobiia bacterium | reverse complement strand
GCCGGCGCCCCGAGCGCGTCGCGCGCGCTCGTCATCCAGGTGACCCACGATCGCCATCACCAGCGACGTGAGCAGGACGCAGCCCACGATCCACGCGAGCAGGAACGGCATCCCCAGTACGCGCGCCTGCACGCGGTTCGCGAACGGCACGCCGAGGAGGATCAGGAGACCGGGGAGCGTGGCGAGCCAGTGGTGCAGGGGGACGCGGCGCATGGGCCGCGAGTATGGCGGAGTGCGGCGCGCGCAGGCAATCGCGCGCCCGGCAGCTGGCCGGTGCGCGCGCGACGCGGTCAGGGTAAGGTGGCGCGGGCGGGTCGCCCGTGCCGGCTACTCCACCCGGATCTTGCCTTCCTGAACGATGCGGTCGAGGTCGGAGGTCACGAACCGGTCCTCGGCCCGCGAGTAGTCCGAGATGTAGAAGCCCATGCCGCGCATGCCGCCGCGGAGCAGCTCACGATCCTTCTTCGCCGCACCACGCAGGTGATCGACCAACACACGCAGGGCCTGGTATTCCGCAGCCGTGAAGGTGTTCCGATGCTTGGGCATGCACGCCTCCGAGTTCCTTCTGACCAGAACATTCCGTGGCGGCCCGGGGTGGGGCTTCCCACCCACGAGCGTCCGCCGGGTTATCGGCCGCTGGTCGCGCGAACCGTAGCGGGGACGACGTCGCCCCACAGGGGCCGCGGGGGCGCGCGATGAGCCGCGTCGGCCTGGTCGGGGGCCTGGGACCCGAGTCCACGATCGATTACTACCGCCGCATCCTCGAAGCGTGGGCCCGCGAGCGGCCGGGGAGCGCGCCGCGGGTGGTGATCGACAGCCTCGACGTGCAGCGCGTGGTGCCGCTCGTCGAGCGCGACCACAAGGGGCTGGTCGAATACCTCGCCCGCTCGCTCCGCCGGCTCGCCGGCGCCGGCGTCGACTTCGCGGCGCTCACCGCGAACACGCCGCACCTGGTCTTCGACGAGCTTGCGGCCGCGAGCCCGATGCCGCTCGTCAGCATCGTCGAAACGTGCGCGCAGGAGGTGAAGCGCCTGGGCCTCGGCCGCCCCTTGCTGCTCGGCACGCGGTTCACGATGGAGGGTCCGTTCTATCCCAAGGTGTTCACGCGCGAGGGGCTCGAGCTGGTGCGCCCGGGCGGAGACGACGTGACGTGGGTGCACGAGCGCTACATGGGCGAGTTGCTGAAGGGCGTGTTCCGCGACGAGACCCGCGCGGGATTCGTGGCGCTGGTGGCGCGCCTTCGCGAGGCGCAGCGGATCGACGCGGTGATCCTGGGCGGCACCGAGCTGCCGCTCCTGCTCCAGGAGGCCGTGGTCGCGGGCCTCCCGGCGCTGGACACCACCGGGCTCCACGTCGCTGCGATCGTCAAGCGGCTGCTCGAGACCGAGGGGCGCCGTGCCCGCGACTGAATCGCGCCCGCGCCGCTCGCGCAGGCGGCCGCACGACGACGTCTACGCGCGCATCGGGCGCTCGCGCATCCACGGCGTGGGCGTGGTCGCGATCCGCGACATCCCGCGCGACACGCGGCTCTTCCGCGGCGAGGACGAGCGCGTCGTCTGGGTGCACGTCGCGCGCATACGGAAGCTCCCGCTCGAGCTCCGCAGGCTCTACACGGACTTCGGCATGGCGTGGGGCAAACGGATCGGCGTGCCGCGCACGCTCAACATGCTGTCGGTGGGCTGGTACCTGAACCACTCTCCGCGCCCCAACACCCGCTGCGACGAGGATGGGCGCTTCTACGCCGTGCGGCGGATCCGGAAGGGCGAGGAGCTGACCGCGGACTACCGCACGTTCTCGGACGACGACCTCACGTTCCGGTCCATGAGCGAGCCGCAGCGGAAGCGCCCCGCGCGCTCAGGGAACGGCCGAAAGCGCGCGTAGCGTGTCGCCGCCGGCGCTGGCGAGGAACGCCGCCGCGCCCCTGGGGTCGATGCGTGTCACCTCCCGCCATGCCGAACGCGCGCGGGTCGTGTCGCCGAGCGCCAGCTCCGTCGCCGCGAGACGCAGCCAGGTCTCGGCGTTGGGCAGCGTGACCGCGAGGCCGCGGAGCGTGTGCAGGCTGCGGAGCGCGCTCGAGTCGAAACCCTCGGGCTCGCGGCCGAAGCCGACGCCGATCTCGTAGAGGATGCCGATGCGCGGCCAGCTGAAGCCGTCGTGCATGTGCATGGGCACGATCGAGAGCGCACGCCGGGTGAGCCCGGGCACGACGGCGGTGGTGTCGAGCAGGAACGACGTGCGTGGGCGAAGCAGCGCTTCGGACGCGGAGAGGTAGAGCCAGCGCGCACGGCCGCGCTGTGCGGCGTCTGCGAGGCCCGTCAAGTCGTCGCTCGCGGGATAGGGCTCGGTGCCGATCCCGGCGAGCCAGCCCGTGTGCGGCTTACGCGCGATCACGCGATCGCCCGGTTGGGCGAGCGTCCGCAGCACGCGCGCGCACTCGAGTGCCTCGAGCGGCTGCTGTTCGAGCACGCTGGCCTGGAGCCGCACCGACGCGCGCGCGGCGTGGACGCCGATCGCCACCAGCACGAGCGCGCCGGCGACCTGGAGCCAGCGGGCTCGCGCACGCGTCGCGGGAACGCCGCCGATCGCAAACGCAGCCAGCGCCGCGTAGCCGGGGAGCACGGCGAGCGCGTAGCGATCGTTGTAGCCCGCGGGGACGAGCGCCAGGTAGGACCACGCGGTGGCCTGCGCCACGAGCAACCCGAAGCGATCGCGGCGCACGGCCGCGAGCAGCAGGCCCGCGGCGGCGACGATCATGAGCGGGGTACCGGTGAGCCGGTGCGCGTCTTCCATCACGTGCGTGACCAGGTTCCGCGCGAGGTGGCGGATCAGTCCGCCGGGATCGACCTCGTAGACGCGCCACGGGTGGTCCATGTACTGCGGCCACACCTTGGCGAGGAAGTCGTCCCACTTCATGCCGACGCGCGTGCTGTAGAGGTCGAAGAGCAGCAGCTGGTGGAACTGCACCGTGCCGCCGTGCGTGCGCGCGAACAGGATCCACGGCAGTGCGAGCACGGCGAAGCCGCCGAGGTACGCCGCCCAACGCGTCGCCAGCGCGCGCCAGCCCGGGGCCTGTCCGATGAACGCAAGTGCCACGATCCCAGCGGGTAACAGCCACGCACTCGTGTAGCGCGTGAGGAACGCCAGCGCCGCTGCGGCGCCGGCCGCGAACGCCGCTCGCCGCT
>DATLUU010000434.1:0-15023 GCA_035577885.1 Verrucomicrobiia bacterium | reverse complement strand
GAGGAACTCGCGGATCTCCGCCACCGTCTTCAGCGCCCCGATCAGCTCGCGCCGGCTCGGCGTGTCGATGCCGTAGAAGCACGGGTGCGTGACCGGCGGCGAGCCGACGCGGAAGTGGACCGCGGTCGCGCCGGCGCGGCGGACGAGGCGCACGAGCTTGCGGCTCGTGGTGCCGCGCACGATCGAGTCGTCCACGATCGCCACGCGCTTGCCCTCCAGCACCTCGCGCACCGGGTTGAACTTCACCCGCACGCCGAAGTCGCGGCCGCTCTGCTGCGGCTGGATGAACGTACGCCCGACGTAGTGGTTGCGGATCAGCCCCAGCTCGAACGGGATGCCGGAGGCTTCCGCGTAGCCGAGCGCGATGGAATTGCTCGAGTCGGGCACCGCGATCACCACGTCGGCCTCGGCCGGGTGCTCGGCCGCGAGCTGGCGCCCGATGCGGCGGCGCACGCGGTCCACCGTATCGCCGAAGACGCGGCTGTCGGGCCGCGAGAAGTAGATGTGCTCGAAGATGCAGTGCTGCGGCGGGTCGGCGGGCGCGAGCGCGCGCTGCGAGCGCACGCCCTGCGGGTCGATCGTGAGCATCTCGCCCGGCTCGATCTCCCGCACCAGCTCGGCGCCGACCAGGTCCAGGGCGCAGGTCTCGCTGGCGACGATGTAGCCATCCCCCAGTCGCCCCAGGCACAGCGGGCGGAAGCCGTGCGGATCGCGGAGCGCGATGACGCTGTGCTCGGTGAGCAGGAGCAGCGAGTAGGCGCCCGTCACCTGGCGCGCCGCCTCGACCAGCGCCTCCTCGGGCTTCTCCATGCCGGAGAGCGCCATCAGGTGCAGGAACACCTCGGTGTCGAGCGTGGTCTGGAAGATGGAGCCCGACTCCTCGAGCCCGGCGCGCAGCTCGCGCGCATTGGTGAGGTTGCCGTTGTGGCAGAGCGCCAGCGAGCCGCCGCGATAGACGACTTTCAGCGGCTGCGTGTTCTCGAGCGTCAGGCCACCGGACGTGGAGTAGCGGTTGTGGCCGATCGCGAGCACGCCCGGCACCAGCTCGAGCTGGGTGTCGCGGTAGACGTCGTGGACGAGGCCGATGCCCTTGACGACGTGGAAGCGCTCGCCGTCGGCGGCGACCACGCCGGTCGCCTCCTGTCCGCGATGCTGGAGCGCGTGCAGGCCGAGCGCGGTGATGGCCGCGGCCTGTGGCACACCGACCGCCGCAAAGACGCCGCATTCTTCCTTCATGGCCGGTCCTCCTTCGCGCGCTTGCGCGGTCGTTCGAGCCACGGCCACGGCGGGTGGGCGCCCTCGCCGGCGCGCCAATCCTGAAAGTGCGGGTTCGCGAACAGGCCGTGGCGGCGGTCCTTGAGCTCAGCCAGATCTCCGGCGCGTGCGGCGGCGTCCTCGCCCGGCTCGAACGCGAGCGCCCACACCGTGCCCTCGCGCACCTCCACTTTCTCACCGGTCTCGTGCTTCCACCAGCGCTCGCCCGCGGGCCGGCGCTCGAGGCCCCGGTCGAGCACCAGCACCAGCGCTTCCTCGGGCGTGAACGGCGCCGGCTCGCGCTCGGCCGCGCGCACGGTGCAGCGCTCCTTGGCCGGGTTGTAGAAGCGGGTGGAGCGATGGAGCAGCTCCTCCACCTGCGCGCGCGACGGCAGCGCGCCCGCGAGCTCGAACACCCGCACGCGCCGCAGCCCCCCGAGACGCCGCCCCGCGGCGAGCCGGCCCCGCGCGATCGCGAGCGCGCTCTCGGCCTCGGGGTCCTCGGCGAGGAGCTCGATGAAGGCCTGCGCCATGTGCTTACCGTCGGCGCTCATGCGGGCACTCCAAAGTGCGCGGCGAGGCCGTGGAAGAACGCCATGCCCGGGCCATCGCCGAACGCCGAGCCGTCCGCCGCGGCGAGCGCACGGTCGCGCCGCGCTCCCCACGCACCGCCGATCGAGCGCGAGACCTGGCCCAGCGTGGCCGCACGCTCCGGGTGCGGCATCAGCGCCAGCACGTTCCCGCGCGCGTTGCAGAGCGCCGCGACCGCCGCCTCCGAGCCATTCGGATTGTCCGGAAACGAGTCCGCGATCGCGCCGTCTGGGCGACCGTAGAGAAGCGGCGCCTGGCCCGCGGCCACGAGGGCTTCCACGCGCCCCTTCTTCGCCGAGGCGAACCGGCCTTCGCCGTGCGCCACCGGCAGCGGCAGCAGCGTGCCCGGCTCGAGCCCGCGCGTGAACACGCACGGCGTGTCCTCGACCCGGCACCACACCCAGCGCGTGTGGTAGCCGGTGCGCTCCGGCATGCGGTTGCGCGCGAGCGCGACCTGCACGGATCCATCCTCTGCTCCCGCGCTCCGCGCGGCGCCACGGCGCCCGGTGTTTCCGGCGCCGGGCACGAGCCCCGCTTCCACGAGCACCTGGGCGCCGTTACAGATGCCGAGCACGGGGGCGCCGTCGGCCGCTCGCGCGGCCAGCTCGTCCAGCATCGGGTCCTTCGCCGCGAGCGCGCCGGCGCGCACCCGGTCCTGCCACGAGAAGCCCCCGGGGAGCACGTAGGCATCGAATGCGGCCAGCTCGCGCGCGGCCCTGGTCCAGCGGAACACTTCGACCTCGAGCCCGGCACGCGAGAGCGCGCGCTCGGTCTCGGCCTCGCAGTTCACCCCGGGGAACTGCACCACCGCGACCCGCGCCGCGCTCACACGCCCTCCTCGTTCCAGAGCTTCCTCAAGCCCGACTCGCGCGCCTGCTCCAGCTCGGCGCGACTCCATGTCGACGTGTCGCCCCCAGGCAGGCGCACGCGCAGCTGGGGCTGCGTACTCACGGTGCCGATCGGCCAGGCGACGAAGCCCAGGTCGCGCGCCGCGTGCGAGAGGCGCGCGAGACGCTCGAACGGCACCTCGTAGACCACCGCGGGGCGCTCGCAGAACAGCGACACGGGCGGCTCCACCTCGAACGGCTCCAGATCGAGATCGGCGCCGAGCGGTGCCCCGTCGGGCGAGCCGAGCAGCATCTCCACCAGCGCCACGGCCAGGCCGCCGTCGGAGACGTCGTGCGCGGCGAGCGCCCAGCCACCCTCGGCGATCGCCACCGCGAGCGCCTGGAGCGCGGCCTCGCGGGCGAGGTCGAGCGGCGGCGGCGGGCCCCCGCGCTCGCGAAGGACGTCGCGTGCAAACGTCGAGCCCTCGAGCCCGTCGCGCGGCTCGCCCACCATGACCAGCACGTGGCCCGGGGCGCGGAGCCCGATCCCGAGCGCGCGCGCGACGTCGTGGAGGACGCCGGCGCACATCACGATCGGCGACGGCGGGATCGCCTGCGGGCCGACCTGGTTGTAGAGGCTGACGTTGCCGCTCACGAACGGCAGCGGCTGGCCGACATTTCCGGCGAGCCCGCCGAGCGCGCGTGCGGCGGACGCGAGCCCCGCGAGCGTGTGCTCGAAGTCGCCCATCACCTCCGCGACCTCCGGGTGACCAAAGTTCAAGCAGTCGGTGAGCGCCCACGGCCGCGCGCCGGTCACCGCCACGTTGCGCGCCGCCTCGGCCACCGCATGCGCGGCGCCCAGCTCGGGATCGCCGTCGCACCAGAACGGGTTCCCACCCACGGCGAACGCGATCCCGGTGGCGCGCTCGGGGTGCACACGCAGCACGCTGGCATCGCCCTCACCCGCGCGCAGCCAGGTGCGGCCCTGGACGTCGCCGTCGTAGTGCCGGCAGAGGTAGGAGCGCGAGCCCACGTGGAGCCCGGAGAGCATCGTCAGCAGCGCCCGCCGCGGGTCGGGCGCGCGCCGCCGGCCGCGCGGCGACTGCAGGCGCGGGCGCGGCCGGCTCTCGCGCTCCTCGCGCCGGCCCGCGGTGATGGCACTCACGTCGCAGTCGACGAGCGTCTCGCCGTGCCAGGTGACGGTGTAGCGCGGCTCGGGGACGGCGCGGCCGATGACCCGCGCGCCCGCCCCGGGATGCACGTCGCCGAGCGCGAACGCGTGCTCGTAGAGCGCGCACAGCTCGCCGGCGAAGTCCTCGGGCACCACCCAGCAGTAGCGCTCCTGCGTCTCCGCGCAGAGCACGACTTCGGGTAACAGCTCGCGATCTACACGGTGTGCGGCCTCGAGCTCGATCACCGCGCCACAGCCGCCCGCGGCCGCGAGCTCGGAGGTGGCACAGGCGATGCCGCCCGCGCCCAGGTCCTTGAAGCCGCACGGGAGCCGGCGCTCGCGCACGATCCGGAACGCCTCGTACGTGGCGGCGTTCAGCACGCGCTTCAGGAACGGATCCGGCAGCTGCACGGCGCCGCGCGAGTCCGACGTGCCCGGGTCGCCCAGCTCGCCCGAGGCGAACGCGGCGCCGCCGAAGCCGCTCTCGTCGGTGGGCTTGCCGACGAGGACGAACGCCCATGGCCCCGGCCCCTCGGGCACGCGGCTCCGGAGCACGCCATCGGCGGGCGCCAACCCGATCGCCATCGCGTTCACGAGGCAGTTGCGGTCGTAACCCGCGTCGAACACGGTGTCGCCGCCCAGGTTCGGCACGCCGAGCGCGTTCCCGTAGGCGGAGATCCCCTCCACCACCCCGCGCACGACGTCGCGGGCATGCACTCCCGAGCGCGGGTCGCCGAAGCGCAGGCTGTCCATCACGCCCACCACCTCGGCCCCCATGCACACGATGTCGCGCACGATGCCGCCCACGCCGGTGGCCGCACCCTCCACGGGCAGGACCTGGCTCGGGTGGTTGTGGCTCTCGTGCCCGAGCACGAGCACGAGGTCGTCGCAGGGCGCGGGCAGCGACACCACGCCCGCGTCCTCGCCGGGACCGATCACGACCTGGGGCGCCTGCGTCGGCAGGCGCTTCAAGAGGTGGCGCGTGCTCTTGTACGAGCAGTGCTCGCTCCACAGGATCCCGAACAGCACCGCCTCGGCCCAGCGCGGGCTCCTGCCGAGCAGCGTGGCGAGGAGCCGCACCTCCTCGGGCTCGAGCACGACGCCGCGCTCGCGGAGCCGCGCCGACACCGCGGCCGGATCGCGCGCCTCGGCGGCGCTCCACGCTTCGCGCGCGGCGGCCATGGTCCGGGACGCGCTCACGCGCGCGGCTCCTCGGCGCGCGCGAAGATGGCGTCGACCGAGCGCAGGTGATGCGCGAGCTCGAAGCACTTCGCCAGTCGTTCGGCGCCGAGCCGCTCGCGCACGACCGGGTCGGCGGCGAGTGCGTCCCGGAACGGCGTGCCGCCGTCGGCCGCGGCGAGCGCGTGGCGCTGGACCAGCGCGTAGGCGTCGTCGCGGGCGAGCCCCGCCTCGACGAGTGCCAACAGCACGCGCTGCGAGTGCACGAGGCCGCCGCCGGCCTCGAGATTCGCGCGCATCCGCGCCTCGTTCACGCGCAGGCCCTCCAGCACCTCGGCGAGCTCGTGCGCCATGAAGTCGGCGGCGAGGAACGCATCGGGCAGCGCCACGCGCTCCACCGCGGAGTGGCTGATGTCGCGCTCGTGCCAGAGCGGCTGGTCCTCGAGCAGCGCCTGGGCGTAGCCGCGCAGCAGCCTGGCCAGCCCCGAGACGCGCTCGCAGCGCACCGGGTTGCGCTTGTGCGGCATCGCCGAGGAGCCCTTCTGGCGCTCGCGGAACGGCTCCTCCGCCTCGCGCACCTCGGTGCGCATCAGGTGCCGGATCTCGACCGCGATCTTGTCCATCGTGCCGCCGGCCACCGCGAGCGCACAGCCGAGCGCGGCGTGGCGATCGCGCTGCACCACCTGGTTCGCCACCGGCTCGGGCGCGAGCCCCAGCCGCGACAGCGCCCGCGTCTCCACCTCGGCATCGAGGTGCGCGAGCGTGCCCATCGCGCCGCTGAACTTTCCAAACGCGCAGTCGGCGAGTGCCGCTTGCAGCCGGTCCAGCGCCCGGCCGAGCTCCTCGGACCACACCAGGCACTTCAAGCCGAACGTGATCGGCTCGGCGTGCACACCGTGCGAGCGACCCACCATGGGCGTGCGCTTGTGGCGCTGGGCCAGCGTCCACGCCGCGCGACGGAGCCGCGCCAGCGAGGCCGCGAGCACGCCGCCCGCGCGCTGGATCTGGCAGGCGAGCGCGGTGTCCACCAGGTCGGACGAGGTCAGGCCCACGTGCACGTGGCGCGCGTCGTCCCCGGCCGACTCGGCGAGCATGGACAGGAACGCGATCACGTCGTGGTGGACCTCGGCCTCGATCGCGAGCATGCGCGCGGCATCGATGCGCGCCGAGCGGCGGAGCCGCTCGCTCGTTCCCCGCGGCACGTCGCCGCGCTCTTCGCGGGTCGCCGTGACCGCGAGCTCGACGTCGAGCCACAGCGCGAGCCGCCGCGCCTCGCTCCACACCTCGCTCATCTCCGGGCGGCAGTAGCGTTCGATCACCGCTGTGGCGCCTCCTCGAGCGTGACCACGATGGTGCGCGACCTGCCGTCCCGCTCCACCTCGAGCGTGAGCTTGTCGCCGACCTGGGCCCCGTAGATGCTGGCCTGCGCGTCCTCGACGTCGTTCGTGACCCGGCCGTTCACCTTGCGGATGCGGTCCAGCACCTTCAGCCCCGCGCGGTCGGCGGGACCGCCCTTGTCCACGGCCGAGACCACGAGCCCGCCGGTGCCGTCCCAGCCCAGGCGGCGCGCCAGCAGCTCGTTCACCGGCTGCACGTTCATCCCCGGCCACGCCACGCGCACGCGGCCGTAGCGCCGCACCTCGCCCAGCACCTTCTTCGCCAGGTTGATGGGGATCGCGAACCCGAGCCCGATCGAGCCGCCGCTGTTCGTGAAGATGAAGGTGTTGATGCCGATCACCTCGCCGTCGGCGTCCACGAGCGCGCCGCCGCTGTTCCCGGGATTGATCGCGGCATCGGTCTGGATCATGTTCTTGTACATGCTCGTGGACGAGGCGTCGGCCTTGATGTCGCGCCGCATCGCGCTCACCACGCCCGCGGTCACCGTCGGTTGTGGATCATCGAGGAGAAAGCCGAACGGGTTGCCGATCGCGATCGCCCACTCCCCCACCACCAGCGAATCGCTGTCGCCGAGCGGCGCCACCGGCAGGTGGTCGGCCGGGATCTTGAGCACGGCGAGGTCGTAGACCGGTGAGTCGCCGAGCAGCCGGGCGTCGAAGTGGCGGCCGTCGGGGAGGTTCACCTTGATGTCCTCGGCGTCGCGGATGACGTGCGAGTTCGTGAGCACGATGCCGTCGCCGTCCACGATCACGCCGGAGCCGAGCCCCGGCACACGCTCGCGGTAGAGGCTCGGCGGGAAGAAGCGATCGAAGAACTCGTCGTGGAACGGCAGCCCGTAGGGATCCGCGCGCACGATGCGCGTGGTGACGACGCTCACCGACACCACCGCGGGGCTCACGCGCTGGGCCGCGGTGACGATCGCGGTGCGGCGCGAGCGCGACAGGCTCGACGGGTCGACGCGGTCGGGAGCCGCGGCGCCGCCGGGGATCGGCAGGAACAGCAGCGCCAGCGCGAGCGCCGCGCAGGCACCGTGCCGCGCGCGAGCGCGGCTCACCGCCCCCGCCCCGGCGCGCGCGCGCGCCATTCGTGCAGGTCCTCGCCGTCGTAGTAGACGCGCTCGAGCGACAGGCCCTCGGGCGGCGCCGTGACCCCGCCGCGGCTGCGGTCACGCGACTCGATCACCGCCTGCATGTGCGCCTGCGGTTCGCCGGACTCGGCCGCGGAGAGCGAGGTGCCCACGAGGTTCCGCACCATGTGATAGAGGAAGTGGTCGGCCACGATGTCGAGCATCACGCCCGCCTCGCAGTAGCGCCAGTGAGCGCGGTGGATGCGGCACACCGGGTCCGTGGGCGCGCTGCCCACGGCCTGGAAGGCGGAGCAGTCGTGCGTGCCGGCGAGCGGCCCGGCCGAGGCGCGGAGCGCCGCGAGCGGCGGCAGCCGGAGCGGCGCCCACGCGTAGCGCTCGCGCAGCACGTCGGGTACGGCGAGCAGGCGGTAGGCGTAGCGACGCGCGCGCGCCGAGTGGCGGGCATGGAAGCCGGCGGGCGCGTCCTCGGCGTGGAGCACGCGCACGTCCGCCGGCAGCTCGCGGGCGAGGAGCGGAGGGAACGCGCGCGCCGGCAGCGACGTCTCGCAGACGAACGACGCCACCTGCCCGCGCGCGTGCACGCCGGCGTCCGTGCGTCCCGCGCCGGGCACGGCGATGGCATCAACACCGAGCACCTTCGCCAGCGCCGCCTCGAGCGACCCCTGCACCGTGCGCACGCCGGGCTGGCGCTGCCAGCCGTGGAAGGTGGAGCCGTCGTAAGCGAGCGTGAGCTTGATCGTGCGCAAGAAGGCAGCTCACCGTGCCGGGGCCGTCTCGCCCGCGAGCGGGTACCCGGCCAGCCGCTCCGCGATCTGCACCGCGTTCAGGGCGGCGCCCTTCCGCAGGTTGTCCGAGGAGAAGAAGAACACCAGCTCGCGCGGATCGCCGGCGTCGCGGCGCACGCGCCCCACGAGCACGTCGTCCTCGCCCTCGGCCTCGAGCGGCGTCGGGTAGCGCTCGTGCTCGGGATCGTCCACGACGCGCACGCCCGGCGCCCTCGCCCAGGCGGCGCGCGCCGCGGCCACGTCCACGGCGCGGTCGAAGCGCGCCACCACGGCGGCCGAGTGGCCGACGCGCACGGGCACGCGCACCGACGTGGGCGTGACCACGAGATCCGGGCGCGACAGCGTGCGTCGCGTCTCGTTCACGATCTTCCGCTCCTCCCCGGTCCAGCCGTCGGCGTCGAAGCGGTCGATGTGCGGCAGCACGTTGTAGGCGAACGCCGGTCGGCCGTCCGTCCGCAGCGGCGGCTCGCCGTCCAGCCCGCCGCGGATGCCGCGCTCGAGCTCGTCGAGTGCCTCCTGTCCCGCGCCCGAGACCGATTGGTAGCTGGCGACGACGACGCTCTCCAGCCGCCCGAGCGGCCCGAGGGCGTGGAGCACGAGGGCGAGCGGGATGGCGACGCAGTTGCCGTTCGCGACCAGGCGGGGCCGCGCGTCGAGGAGCGCGCCGTTCACCTCCGGCACCACGAGCGGCACCTCGGGATCCATGCGGAAGGCGCTCGAGTAATCGATGACGCGCGCGCCGGCCGCGGTGGCGATGGGCGCCCACTGCCGCGACAGCTCCGCCGAGGTGGCGAACAGCGCCAGGTCGATCCCCGCGAACGCCTCCGCGGTGACGGGGCGCACGCCAACGTCGCGCCCGCGAAAGCTCAGGGTGCGGTCCGCGGAGCGCTCGCTCGCCAGCAGCCGCAGCTCGTCGAGCGGGAACGCGCGCTCCTCGAGGATGCGCAGCGTCGTGCGGCCGACCAAGCCCGTCGCGCCGAGGATCGCGACCGCGCGGCTCATGCTGGCCTCCGAGCCCGGGAGTGCACGAGGATCCCCCGGGCGAGGCGCATTCCGTGCGGTTCCGGCGACACGAGTGCGGGTCTCCGTGGAGGAAGGTCCGTAGGGTCGGCGGTGAGGCGCGAATCTATCCGCGCGCCGCGGGCCCGTCAACGCGCGCGCGTTTCCCCCACGGAACCAGCGCCAGGGTCAGCACCATCAACGCCGCGAGCACGCCCGGCCAGTCGCCGGCCCAGGTGTAGAGCGTGGGGCGACCGGCCTCGGGCAGCGGCGCCACGAGCACACGGGACGTGAACACGGGGAGCTTCGCGGTCACCACCCCGAAGCGGTCGATCACCTCGGTGAGGCCCGTGTTCGCGCAGCGCAGCAGCGGCACGCGGTGCTCGACCGCGCGGAACGGCGCCATCGCCGCGTGCTGCTGGAGTGCGGCGCCGTTGCCGAACCATTCGTCGTTGGTGATGTTGACGAGCATTCGCGAGCCATGGCGCACGTCGCGGCGGGCGAGATCGGGGAATATGGATTCGAAGCAGATGAGCGCCGAGGCGCTGTCGCCGGCCGGGCCGGCGAACAGCACCGGGCCGCCCCCCGGACGCCACTCCGCCTGGCCCAGGTCCCACTTCCCGAGTGCCGGGACCAGCCACTGGAACGGCACGCGCTCGCCGAACGGCACCAGGTGACGCTTCGCATAGACCGCTGACACCGAGCCGTCCGGCCGCCACAGACCCGCCGCGTTCCACACCACCGGCCGGCCGTCGGCGCCGTAGCTCCAGTGCGCGAAGCCGGAGAACACGGGCGCCCGGAGGCGGGACGCGAGCTGGGCGACGGCGAGCGACTGGAGCGGATCGCGCCGCATGTACGTGCCGGTCGCGGTCTCCGGCCACACCACCCAGGACGGGTGCGCGGATGCGGTGGAATCCGAGAGCGCGATGAACGTGTGCAGGATCTCGGCCGTGTGCTGGCCGCTCCACTTGATCTCCCCCGCGACGTTCCCCTGGACGAGTGCCACGGCCGGGCCCGAGGGGGCTCGCCGGTCGCGCAGCTCCCACGCGCCCCACAGCAGCGGAAGCGCGAGCAGGGTCGCCAGGGTCGCGAACGCCGCCCGCTCACGGTTTCGCCACACCCAGGCGCCCGCGGCGTTCCCGAGCAGCAGCCACGCGGTGACGAGCGTGACGCCACCGAGCGATGCGAGCTGCAGCACGGGCAGGATCGCGTGCTGCGTGTAGCCCGGCTGGAACCAGGGGAATCCGAGCTCACCCGAGCCGCGCAGCTCCTCGAGCACGAGGAACGCGGGCACGAACGTCCAGCGTGCCGCGATCCCCGAGCGGCGCGCGAGCCCACCGGCGAGCAGCGTGGCGGCACCCCAATAGAGCGCCAGGTAGAGGCCCCCGAGCACCCAGCCCAGGTACTTGAGCCAGCCGATCGTGAGCGCGACGTCGGAGAGGAGCGCGATCCAGTGCGTGCCGATGAGGAAGAACACCGCGCCGCCGGCGTACCCGAGCGCGAACCACGAGCGCGCGCCGCGCTTCTCCTGGACGCGCCGCTCCAGCGCGAGCATCAGTGGGATGAGCGCGAACCACGCCACCACGCCGGGCACGCCCGGCACGAACGCCAGGCCGAGCAGCGCGCCCGAGACCAGCGCCTGCTTCAAGGTCAGCCGACCTTCACTTCCCTGCCTTGCTCGGCGCTGCGGTAGATCGCGTCCATGAGTTCCATCACCGGCAGGATCTCGGCGGCGAGCCCCATGGGGTTCTTCCCGCCCCGGAGCGAATCGGCGAAGTGGCGGATCTGCGCATCCATGGACTGGCGGTACTGGTTGCGCGACGTCTCCAGCTCGGGCGTGACGTTGACGAGCGTGCCGTGCATGCCCTTGTGCACGCGGAACGGGTTCAGGAGCGCGGCGCCGCCCGAGCCGAACAGGTTCAGGTAGGCGAAGTCCTTCTCCATGAGCAGGCCCCACGTCAGCTCGAGCGTGAGTGTCGCGCCCGAGGCGAGGCGCAGGAACGCGGTCGCCGAATCCTCCACGTCGCCCTTCTTCGCGCGGTGCACGCTCGCCGTGACCGAATCCACCTTGGCATCGCCCAGCACCCACAGTGCCAGGTCGAGCATCTGGAACCCGAGGTCCAGCACCACGCCGCCCCCCGACTCGCGCTTCTGCGCGCGCCAGGCGTCGGAGTCCCACTCGGTCTTCTGCCTCAACCAGCCGCCCTTGGCGAGGAAGATCTCGCCCAGGTCGCCCTTGTCCACGAACTTCCGCAGCAGCTGGGCGTCGGGCCGGAAGCGGTGCTGGAGCGCGCACATCAGCAGCCGGTCGGAACCCTTCGCCGCCTTCGCCATGGTCGCCGCCTCGGTGCCGTTTCGCGCCAGCGGCCGCTCGCACAGCACGTGCTTGCCCGCCTCGAGCGCGGCCACGGCCATGGGCGCATGCAGGTAGTTGGGCGTGGTGATGTCGACGGCGTCGATGTCGTCGTTCGCGAGCAGCTCCTCGAAGCGGTTGTACGACGTGGGCACGCCGAACTTCTGCGCCACGCGCGACGCCTTCTCGGGGTCGCGATCGCAGAGCGCCACCAGCTCCACGTCCTCGAGCCGCTGGAGCGAGGGCAGGTGATTGATCTGCGCCGCCGCCCCCACGCCGACGAGTGCCACCTTCAAGGACTTCTTCGCCACGACCCCTCCCGCGCACCGCACATGCCCGGAGCGTCCCGCGAATCGATCGCTGGGACGCTCCGGACATCCGGCTTCAGGCGCGGCACGCTAGTCAGCGCTTCCGACCTCGTCAAGGTCCGGGGTCACGCCGAGGCCGAGGCGGCGAAGCTTCTTCAAGAGCCCCTGCCGCGACAGCCCCAGCGCGCGAGCGGCCTGGGTCTTGTTGCCGTGCGTGCGGCGGAGCGTCTCCCGGAGCCGCCGCTCCTCGAGCGCGCGCGTCTCGGCGTGGAGCCCGGCGCCCTCGGCCACGGCCTCGGCGAACGGTGCGTCGGGCCAGTGCTCGCTCCCCACCCGCGTGCGCGCGCCCGCCACACCCACCGCGAACGCGCACGCGTTCGCGAGCTCACGCACGTTGCCCGGCCACGCGTGCTTCAAGAGCCGCTCGGCGAGGTCGGGGGCGACCTCGGGCACGGGCCCGCCCACGCGCGCCGCCGCGCGGGCGAGGAAGTGGCGCGCGAGCAGCAGCACGTCGCGGCCGCGTTCGCGAAGCGAAGGAAGCCGCAGCCTCACCGCCGCGAGCCTGAAGTACAGGTCGGCTCGAAAGCCGCCCTGCGACACCGCGCGCTCGAGCGAACGGTGCGTGGCCGCGACCACGCGCACGTCCACGCGCCGCGGCCGCGAATCCCCCACCCGCCGCGCCTCCCCCTCCTGGAGCACGCGCAGCAGCTTCATCTGCAGCATCGGGCTCGCGTCGCCGATCTCGTCCAGGAGCAGCGTGCCGCCCTCGGCGGCCTCGAACAGCCCGGTGCGATCCCCGATGGCGCCCGTGAACGCGCCGCGCGCGTGCCCGAAGAGCTCGCTCTCGATCAGCGTGTCCGGCGTGGCGCCGCAGTTCTGCGCCACGAACGGTTGCCGGCGTCGCGACGACAGCGCGTGCACCGCGCGCGCGACCAGCTCCTTCCCGGTGCCGGTCTCGCCGATCAACAGCACCGGGAGCCCGCTCGCGGCGACGCGCGGGATCTGCTCCACGAGCGCTCGCCATGCCCCGGACTCGCCGACCAGCTCGGGGGTGGTCTCATCACAAAGCTCACTGCCTCCACCACGCGTCTGCCGCTCCATGTGCCTGCTCCTCCTCGATCCAGGGGGACGACTCGGGAGCGGGGGCTGCCACGCGGGGGCTTTGCTTCAGTTCATGCGGGGACCCACTCGACGCCGCGGTCGCCGGCCACGATGTCGCCGAGCGTCCACACGGTCTCGCCCGCGGCGGTGAGCGCGCGCGTCACCGCGTCCACCTCGCCGGGCTCGACCACCGCGAGCATGCCGATGCCGAGATTGAACGCCACGCGCGCATCGTCCTCGGGCACGCCGCCCGCCTCGACGAGCCAGCGGAACACGGCCGGCCGCGGCCACGCATCGGGGCGCACCCGCGCGCGCGCGCCCGCGGGGAGCACGCGCACCAGGTTGCCGGCGATGCCGCCGCCGGTCACGTGCGCGAGCGCGTGCACGCGCTGCTGGTCGACGAGCGGCATCAGCGCCGGACCGTACCAGCGATGCGGCGCGAGCAGCGCTTCGCCGACGCGCTCGCCCGCGCCACCCGGGAGCGGCGCCTCGAGCGCCAGCCCGGATGCGGCGAGCAAGCCGCGCGCGAGCGAGTAGCCGTTGGTGTGGAGCCCGCTGCCGGCCAAGCCGAGCACGCGATCGCCCGCGCGCACGCGCGAGCCGTCGAGCAGCACGCCCGGGGCGGCGACGCCCAGCATGCAGCCAGCGACGTCGATCACGCCGGGCAGGTAGGTGTCGGGCATCTCCGCGGTCTCGCCGCCCAGGAGTGCTGCTCCCACCTCGCGGCAGGCGCGCGCGAGCCCGCGCACGGTGGCGAGCACGTCCGCGGGCTCGAGCGTCGCCTGCGCCACGTAGTCGAGGAACGCGAGCGGCCGCGCGCCGTGGACCAGGAGGTCGTTCGCGCCGTGGTAGACCAGGTCGGCGGCGGCATCGGCGAGCCGGCCGGCGCGCTTCGCCAGGTGGAGCTTGGTGCCCACGCCGTCCATCGTCGCCGCCAGCCATGATCCCGCCTCGGCCCCCGTCGCCGTGGGGAATCGCATCACCCCCGCGAACCCGCCCGGGATCGGGGCGACCTCCGCGGTCCACGTCGAGCGGATCTCGCGGATCACCTCGTCCTTGATGGCGTCGGAGCGCGCGACATCGACGCCCGCGTCACGGTATCGCATCGTCATCGGCCGCCGCCCGCGCCGCCGACGCGCGTCCGCAGCCGCAGCAGCTGCAGGTCCTCGCTCGAGGGGCTCGGCACCAGCGGGAACGCGTTCGCGCCGTGAAGCCGGAGCAGGCACTGCACCACGCCGTCGTCGAACTGCGTCGCGGCGCCGCGCTCCAGCTCCCGCAGCGCCGCCTCCACCGGCAGCGCCCGACGGTAGGGGCGATCACTGGTCATGGCATCGAACGCGTCGGCGACGTTCAGGATGCGCGCCCCGATCGGCACGTCGTCCGAGCGGAGCCCGAACGGGTAGCCCTGGCCGTCGGGTCGCTCGTGGTGCGAGCGCACGATCTCGGCGACGCGCGCGAGTGTCCTCACCTTGGCCACGATCTCGGCGCCGGCCGCCGGGTGCGCGCGCAGCGTGCGCTGCTCCTCGTGCGAGAGCGAGCCCGGCTTCTGCAGGATGTACTGGTGCTGCGGTCCGATCTTGCCCAGGTCGTGGACCAGCGCCGCGTACTCGATCTCCTCGACCTCGCGCTCCGGGCGCCGCAAGCCCCGCGCCAGGCGCACCGAGTAGGTGGCGACGCGCACCGAGTGGTGCCGCGTGTAGGGGTCCACCTCCTCCAACACCTCGGTGAGCGTACGCACGAAGTCCTTCAAGTCGCTCTTCAGCTCGACCGAGATCTGGAACGCGTGACGTGATACGAGTACGGGAAGTGCGACCAGGGCGAGGCCCCAGGCGCCGGTCGCGCGCCAGACCACGGCCGCGAGCGTGCCGAGCGCCACGAACGCGAGGTGGTGCAGGATCCCGCTCTGGAAGTTCCGCTGCCACACGCGCCACGCGCTCGGGCCCTCGGTGAGCCCGATCGCGACCGAGACG
>DATLUU010000433.1:0-2447 GCA_035577885.1 Verrucomicrobiia bacterium | reverse complement strand
TGGGCGGTGCGCCCGGCCGCCCACTCGGGCGTCGCATGCTTCCGGAAGCACCCGGCAGCGGCGCCTCGCTCAGCACGCGCTGCGCGAGCACCTCGGCCGCGGGCCCAGCCTTCACCTCGAGCGTGGAGCTGGTGATCACGTAGATGCGCTGGTTGTTGCCGTGGATGTCGGCGGGGAACATGAAGAAGCCTTCGCGGTCCGGCGACCACGACAGCGTGTAGCCGCAGATGAACTCGCCGTCCCTGAAGCGCACCGCGACCTTCTTGCCCTGTTGCGTCTCCACCGGCCCGTGCACGAACCCGCGCACGTCCTGGCGCGCCGGATCGCCCTCGAGCGAGTTGACGAAGAACAGCGCCTTGAGCTGCCGGAAGCGCAACTCTATGGGCGTGCTGCCGTCCTGGGGATCGACGTGGAACATGGCGCGGTTTGGCGAGAAGTCGCGCGTGACGCCCTTGAGCGTGCGTCCGTCGAGGTAGCGCGCCACAACCAGGTTGCTGATATCCACGACGTACTCCTGTGTTCGACGACACGACCGTGAGCGGGGGCTGGGACCCCGGGTCGCTTTACAAGTCATCGACCGCGGCGGGTCCCGCCTTGAGGAGCTATTCGCAGCATCGGCAGCGAGTTGCGGAGGTGATTGCAATATGCGAGGTTGCCGCTTCCTTCCCACCTGAAAAAGGAGTCGCGTATGTCGAAGCTGTACTTCGCCCTCGGCATGTTGCTCGCGCTCGGCGCGGCAGGTTGCAGGCAGAGCACGGAGAAGACGGGCACGATGAGCGAGTCGAGCACGACGACCTCGGCGACCGTGGTGCCGCCCTCCACCGATACCAAGCCCGCGGCACCGGCGCTCCCGGGCCTTCCCGGGACCGGCAAGATGCACAAGCTCGCGAGCGGTCTCCAGTACGACGACCTCGTGGTCGGCAGCGGCAAGATGGCGGAGCCGGGCATGAACGTGTCCCTCAACTACCGCGGCTTCCTCCTGGACGGCACCCCGTTCGACAACTCGTACGATCGTGGCGAGCCGCTCAAGTTCCAGATCGCCGGCGGCCAGATGATCCAGGGGTTCGATGAGGGCGTGCGTGGCATGCGCATCGGCGGCAAGCGGAAGATCCTGGTCCCGTGGCAGATGGCCTACGGCGAAGCCGGGCGGCCGCCGATCCCGCCCAAGGCCGACCTGGTGTTCGACCTCGAGCTGCTCGACGTGAAGTGACACAGCAAGGCTTCCTGACGGCGCGGGGGAGAACCCTCCGCGCCGTCTTGCTGTGGATCCCGGCGTGAGCGACGACGTCGGGCTCGCGGTGGTCGCGCGCGTCCGCGAGGCACTGGGGCCCGAGCCGGATCGTGTCGTGGGCGAGCCGCGCGGCTTCAGCTGGTGGCCGCACCCGCACGTGCTGCACGTCAGCGCCCAGTCGGCGCGAGCTGACGGCTCCGTGCGCGTCGTGGTCGAGACCCCGATCCTCGGACGAGTGAGCGGGCGGGGCACCGAGTTCGCGGCGCTCGCGCGCTGGAACGCGCGCGAGGCGGCGCTGTCCTCGCTCCGCTGGGACGCCGAGAAGGGCGAGGTGTCGCTGCGCGCGGGCGCGATCGTGCGGCCCGGCGACGACGGCTCGGCCGAGCGGCTGCTCGCGCACGCAGCACTCCTCCAGGTGGGAGAAGCGCTTCATGCCGCCGACGCGCTCGCGATCGAGCTGCCCGATGCGGCACTGCTCGTGCCGCTTCCGCCGGGCGGTGTCACGCCCGATCCGGTCGCACAGGTCGAGGCCGCGAGCGCCTACGCGCTGGGCGCCGCCTCGCGCGAGGCCGCGCTCGAGGACGAGCTCGCCGCGCTTAAGCGGCTCTCGCCGGTGCCGTGGGTGCGCGCCACGCACGCCGCACACGGGCTCGATGCGGAGCTCGCGGCCGACCCCGGGCACGAGGCGACCACGCCCCACGCCGCCCGCTGGCTCCTGCGGGTGAGCGTGCGCCAGCCGCACCCCAAGCTCGGCGCCGGCCTCTTGACCGCGCTCGTGCCACCGCGCGCGATCGAGCCCGTCGCCGAGCGCCAGGCGGCGACGGCGGCGCTCCTCAACGAGGGCGAGGCGCGCGAGTGGACGGGCTGCGACGCCCTGGGCGGATGGTGCGTGCACCCGGCCGCGGGGCTCGCCCACGTCTCGTTCGTGCCCGCGCTCGCGCTCGAACTCGGGACCGCCGGGCGGCTCGCCTGGCAGGCCGGGATGCGCGCCCGCTGGGCCGCCGCGTTCCTCGTCCAAGTGTCCGTATCCCGCGCGGGGAGAACGCCTGATGGGAATCCACTATCCGATTGACCGCGCGTACGGGTTGTCCCATTCTGGACCTCGTCGGAGCCGGGTTCAGGATTCGCTTCTGGCAGCGTTCCAGCCGCAGGTCCCTCGCGACCTCGGCTGTTTTCGTTTCTGGGGCTCCCCGGGGCCGACACTGTTCGCGCGCTC
>DATLUU010000432.1:0-4792 GCA_035577885.1 Verrucomicrobiia bacterium | reverse complement strand
TCCACGATGAGCACGCGCGGGTCGCGACGCGCCTGCTCGCGCAACGCCGCCATGTCGCTCCCTGCCGGCGCTGCCGTACCGCGTGCGTTCTGGATGCGCAGCACCAGTCGCACGTCGTCGGACCCGGCTCCGCCGGATGCCCCGCGCGGGAACGCGCGCGCGAACGCCTCCAGCGCGCCGAGGGGGTTCTTGCGCGCAGCGTCGCTGCGGGTGTCGTAGGCGGTCACGAACACGCACGCGCGCTCCGGGATGGCGAACCGCGCGCGATCCGGAGCCGGCGTGGCGTCCAGCCACACCGCCTGCGGAAAATGGAACACGGGCAGATCTGGAAGTGCGGCGCGGACGGCACGCTCGACGAAGTGAGACGGCGCGAGCACAGCGTCCATGCACGCGAGCCCCTCGATCCATGCGGGAGGCACCCGCGGGAACTCCCAGAACGGCACGCACGCGGTGACGCGGGCCTCGAGTTCCAGCCAGCGCGGGCGCTCCCAGAGCAGCTCCAGCACCTCGGGCGGGTTCAGGTGCAACAGGTTCACCGCGTGCGGCGCGCGCTCGCGCGCGTCCCGCGCGTGTCCCGATGCCCACGGCACGCGCTCGGCGGTGGCCGCGGGTGGCGGCACGTCGAACCCCGCCCAATCCACGTGCTTCGCGTCCAGGAGCCGTGTCGTGTTCCGCGCCGCCACACCCAGCCCCTGCGGTGCGCTCAGGTGGCCCGCGAGGTTGATGCCCGCGGCTGCGCTCACGCGCTGCCTCCGGCCACCGGGATGCCCGCGGCCGTGAACGCGGTGCGGATCTCGGCGTCGAAGCGTTCGCCCGAGAACGGTTGCGCGAGCGCGGCGAGTGCCGGGGGCTCGAACGTCTCGCGTTCGAACGCGGTCACCGCCGCGGCGATCGCGTCGGCGCTCTGGGTGCCGAACAGCATCCCGCCCGGCACGCGCGCGACGCCGCCGGCGGCGATGGTTTCAAGGGCCGCGGCAGTGGCGCCGCGGCCCACGGTCTCGACCGCACCACCACGTCCATAAGCGATCACCGGCGTGCCCGATGCCATGGCCTCGAGCGGCATGATGCCGAAGTCCTCCTCACCGGGAAAGATGAACGCGCGCGCGCGCGCCAGGAGCCGGGCCAGTTCCTCGTCGCTGACGCCGGAGCGGAACTCGGTGCCGCGCGGTGCGGCGGCGTGGAGCCGCGCTTCCTCCTGCCCGCCACCCACGACCAGCAGTGGGCGCTCGAGCCGCGCAAACGCCGCGAGCGCGAGATCCAGCCGTTTGTAGGGCGCGAACGCGCCCGCGAGCAGGTAGTAAGGCCGCTCGCCGGACCACGGGGTGAAGCGCTCCACGTCCACGTGCGGGTAGATGACCCGCGATTCGCGTCCCCAGTGCCGGCGCACGCGCTCGGCGACGTGGTGCGAGATCGAGACGAGATGCGTCGGCCGGGCGGCGGTGGCGCGGTCCCAGCGCCGGAGCCGCGCGCACACGCCGCTCACGTATGACGACAGCGGCCACGGGAAGCGGCCCGGCGGAAAGTACTGGGGCTCCAGGTCCCAGACGTAGCGCATCGGCGTCAGGACGATGCTCAGGTGGGGAGCGCCGGGGCGCGCGCGCACGCCCTTCGCCACCGCGTGGCTCACGCTCACCACCGCGTCGTAGCCGGAGAGGTCGAGCGACTCGATGGCGCGTGGGAACAGCGGCAGGAACCAGCGGTAGTGCGTGTCGGCCGCGGGCAGCCGGTCGAGGAACGAGGTGCGGATGCGGTGGCGCTCGAGCTCCGCCGACACCGAGCCGCGGCGCCACACGAGCGTGTAGAGGTCGGCATCGGGGAAGCAGCGCGCGACGCGCTCGAGCACGCGCTCGCCGCCGCGCATGCCCGTGAGCCAGTCATGGACCAGGGCGACTTTCACAGTCGCTCTACCGCCCACCCACGGGAAGCCCAGGCGATCCCCACGAGTGTATAGAGGTGGTAAAGCAGCTCCTCGTCGCCGAAGTTCCACTCGAAGAGCCCGGCGACGAGGAATCCGACGAGCGCCGCGGTGACGCCCAGCCGCACGCCGGCCGCGAGCTCCGAGCCCTCGGACCCACGCTTCGCGTGGGTACCCCGCCCCGCCCCGACGCGGAGCCCGCCCCACGCGGTGCGCACGAGCGAGCCGTAGAGCCACGCGAACGCCGCGAGCCCCACGAGCCCCATGCTCGCGGCGATCTGGATGTAGGCGTTGTGCAAGTGACCGGCGCGCTCGACCGACTCGGGCGAGCGGTAGGAGTCATACAAAGAATGCAGGTCCTGGAGCCCGACGCCGGTCAGCGGGTGGTCGCGGAACATCTGCACGCCCGCCTCCCACATGAACACGCGCTCGCGGTTCCACATGTTCGCCGGGTCCGCGACGCTGTGGAGCCGCGCGCCCCACGCGCCCGGGGCCAGGAACCAGGCGGCGATGCCGGCGACCGCGAGCAGCACCAGGCCCAGGGGACGCTCGACGGCGAGGATCACGGCGAGCGATACGAAGAGCCCGAGCCAGGCGCTGCGCGTGAACGTGGCCGCGAGCGGCGCCAGCGCCAGCAACGCCACCGCCGCGGCACTCCACCGCCAGCGCGGTGTGCGCGATGTGAGCGCCACGCCCAACGCCACGGGGATGAAGAGCAGGAGCTGGCCGCCGAACGTCATGTAGTGCCCGGCGAGCCCGCGCGCGCGCGAGGTGAAGCTCGCGCCGTGCATCACCCAGAGCACCAACCCGATCGCGCTCACGAGCGCGAACGCCGCGAGGTAGACCGCGAGCGCGCGCCGGCCGCGGCGCTCGTCGGCCGCGTGCCAGGCGGCGAGGCCCACCAGGAGCGGCATGAACCCTTTGACCACGCGCGGGAAGCTGCCCGCGCGATCGAGCGCGGTGGCGCTCACGATGAGGAGTGCGGCGAGCCAGCCGATCGCCGCCATGTCCACCGGCGTCCGTGGCCACGGCCGGCGCGAGCCCCAGATGAGGCAGGCGAGGGTGAGCACGCCCGCGAGCGCCGTGGTGATGCCCATGGGCGCGATCGGGCCCGCGAGTGCTGCAACCAGCAGCAGGAACGCCCCGGCTGCGAGGCGTTCCAGCGTGCCGTCCGTGGCGCGCGTTCCCGTCATGCTCGCGAAGCTCGAGCGCGCGCCAGCTCGCGGAGGAACTTCTGGTCGGCTTCCGAGAGCTGGGCGTGGTCCAGCAGGTCGGGCCGGCGCTCGAACGTGCGGCGGAGCGCTTCTTCACGCCGGGCGCGCGCGATCTGCGCGTGATGTCCGGAGAGCAGCACCTCGGGCACGGCCCAGCCCCGGAACTCCGCCGGCCGCGTGTAGTAGCTGCAGTCGAGCAGGCCGGAATGGAACGAATCGCTCTCCACCGAGTCGAAGCAGCCCACCACGTCCGGCTGGAGCCGCGCCAGCGCGTCGACCACGCACAGCGCCGCCGGCTCGCCACCCGACAAGACGAAGTCGCCGAGCGAGAACTCCTCGTCCACCAGGTGCTCGGCGACGCGCTCGTCCACGCCCTTGTAGCGCCCGCACAGGATCACGAGGTGGTCGAGCTTCGCCCACGACAGCGCGGTGTCCTGCTTGAACCGTGCGCCCTGCGGGCTGGTCAGGACCACGCGCGTGCCGGAGGGCCGTTGACCCCGGTCGGCAAGTCCGAGCGAGGTGAGGGCATCGAACACCGGCTCGATCTTCATCACCATGCCCGCGCCGCCCCCGAAGGGGTAATCATCGGTGGTGCGGTGCGGGTCGGAGGTGAAATCCCGCAGGTTCACCACCGCCAGCTCGAGCCGGCCCTTCTCGCGGGCGACGCGGATCATGCCGTCGCCGAACGCGTCGGGGAAGAATTCCGGGAAGATGGTGAGCAACGTGATCTTCATGGGGGCGGCAGTATCGCACGGCCGCGCGTGCGGCCAGAACCGGGCTAGACCTCGTCGAGCCCCGGCGGCAACTCGAGCGTGATCACGCCGGCGTCGACGTCCACGTGCTTCATGAACGGCGGCTGGCAGGGGATCAGGCGGCCGCCTTCGCCCTCGAGCTGGAGCAGCGGCTGGCCGGCGTTGAAGATCACGTCGGCCACGGTGCCGAGCGTGGCGCCCGTCTGGTCGACGACGCGCATGCCGGTGAGCTGGAACGCGTACGACACGCCCGGCCCGGGGTCGGGGAGCCGCGCGCGCTCGGCCCACAGCGTGCCGTTGACGAACGGCACCGCGTCCTCGCGCGTGGCGAACCCGGCGAACGTGACCAGCAGCCGTCCGGCCGCGGCGCGCGCGAGCTTCGGCTCGAGCATCCGGGTGCCGCCCTTCTGCCCCCGCCACTCGAGCGCGCCCATGGCGAGGAACTGGGCAGGCGCGAGCGGGCACTGGTCGACGTAGATCTCGCCCGCGACGCCGTGCGGACGGCCGAGTTTCGCGATCGCGATCAGCGTCAGTCCGCGATCTCCAGATCCATCCGCCGGCCGGCGCGGCCCGCGGCGGCGCCGAGAGCCAGGCGCAGCGAGCGCGCGGTGCGGCCCTGCTTGCCGATCACGTGCCCCATGTCCTCCTCGTGCACGCGCAGCTCCAGCTCGCCGCCGTCGCCGGCATCGATGATCTCGACCGAGACGTCCTCGGGATGGTCCACGAGGCCCTTCGCCATGAGCACGACCAGGTCGCGCAGGCGGACGTCGTGCTCATCGGGCTCGCGTGGCGCGCGGGAGGCCGCGGTGCGCGGCGCGCCGATCAACTCGGCGGGGGTGTCGCTGCGCTGGGGACGATCGGCACGGATGATAACCGCAGCCCGCTCCAGAAGAGCAGGATCGTCAACAGGC
>DATLUU010000431.1:0-4359 GCA_035577885.1 Verrucomicrobiia bacterium | reverse complement strand
CTCTGGACCATGTACTCGCTCGTGCGTACCAGCCGCGCCTGGAGCGGCGAATAGCCCAGGTTGAAGAGCCGGAGCGACTTCTCGGTGACGCTCCCCTGCTCCACGGTGCCGAAGTCGAGCGAGGTCACGGTCGTCGCCGTGGTCGAATCGAACGACGGCACCGCATGCGCCAGCACCCGGCCCGAGAGCAGCACCGACTTCGCGGTGGTGTCCAAGTCGTTCGAGTTGACGGTGAGCGTGCCCGATTTCACGCCCACGCTCGCCGTGCTCATGGCGATCGTCTGCAGGTCCGGGACCTGGCCCGCCGGCTTGTTGAACGAACCGCCCGGCGCCGTGAAGCCGGCTGGCGCCGTGAGCGAGTAGCTGAGGGCGGCAGCCGGCGGGGTCGCCACGTTGTTCACCCCGATCCCCCAGAGCGCCGTGCCGCCGACGATGGCGTCGCCGAAATCCACCGCGCTCGCGACCGCCCCGAGCTTGGCCGGGAGTTGGAGCGTGGCGATCACCGGCACGTGGTCGGAGGATTGCCGGAGCGCCGCCGCCACCACCACGCCCACCGCCGTATTGACGCCGCCGCCGTCGATCGAGTCGTTGTAGTGGAGGCCGTCGTTGCCGTAGGGCCCGTAGCCGCCGGGGAGCGAGCCCGTGACCATGTCGAGCCCCTGGGCGTCGTTCAGGGAGTACGAGCTGAAGATGATGTCGAAGCGGTCGTCCATGCCGCCGCTGCTGCCGATGCAGCCGGCGCCGGCGCACGGCGACTGCGAGTGGAGTGCCGCGAACGCGGGGTTGTTCCACAGGCCCGAGATGGTCTGCGGGTCCTTCATCCGGCCGTCGTTGTCCAGTTGCGACTCGGTGAGCCGCGTGTAGCCGGTCTCGAACGAGCCGTAGAAGTTGGTGTCGCCGCCGACGAGGATGTTCGTACCCGCCGGAGCCGTGTTGAGCGTGTTGCGCAGGTTCGTGCACTCGAGCGTGCGCTGCGCGGAATCGCTGGGCGTGAGCGCGCCGTCGCCGGCCTTGAAGTGGACGCTGTAGACCCGGAACGACGCCGCGTTCGCCTTGTAGCCGTTCGGGCGCACCAGGGCCACGAGCACCTGCCGCGGCCCGCCGGTGGTGACGGCGGAGAGGTTGCTGATCGAGACCGCGAGCGAGTCGTAGTAGAAGGCGCTCTGCGTGCCGATGATGAACGTGGAGCTGCCGCCCTTCCACACCCGGCCCGGCATAGTCGCCTTCAAGAGGTTGGCGAACGAGTCCGCGGCCGTCGACGTGAGCAGCTCCTGCACGATCATCACGTCGGGATTCAGTCCCGGCACCACCTGGATCATGTTCGGGCGCCGGGAGGGCACCGCCGCGTCGTCGTAGGCGAGCAGGTTCCAGGTCACCACGCGCAGCGCGTGCGCCGGCGCGGCGGCGAGCATCGTCGCCGCCAGCGCTCCGGCCACCGCCAACCTGCCCTTCATCTCCCCGTCACCTCCATGAGTTCAACCGGGCGGTCCGCAAAGGGGCCGCCCGGTCCCCAAGACGTCAGCGCACGATGGCGAGTCGAGCCGCGTGCGCGGTGACGCCGGGTGCGATCAGGCGTGCGAAGTAGAGGCCGGCCCCGAGCGGCTCACCGCTGTCGGAGCGACCGTCCCAGGTGATGCTGTAGTTGCCGGGCTCGAGCGAAGCGCGCACCAGCGACGCCACGCGACGGCCGGCCGCGTCATAGATGTCGAGTCGCGTGTCACCACCCGTGGCGAGCGCGAAGCGGAGCAGGCTCGAGTTGCTGAGCGGGTTGGGGCTCGGCGCCAGCAGCACCGTGGCCTTGGGCCGGCTGTCTTCCACCGCGGTCGTGCCCGCGCCGCGGCGCGCGGACAGGCTCACCGCGAGCGACGGCTGCGCCGCGGCGCCCGGAAGCGCCTCGTCGCCGCTCGCGATCGTGAGCGTGGCGTCGTACGTGGAGTCCGCGGTCGTCGCCGCGTCGTCGAACGACACGCTGAACGAGGCGCCGATCCCCGCCAGCAGCTGCGGTGTGGTGCCGGTGACCGAGAAGTGCCCGTCGCCGCCGGTGATGGAGGCGCTGGTCACGTTCAGCCGTGCCTGCGACGCGTCGTAGCCCTGGTTGTGCACGCGCACGTCCTGCGCGGTGAACTGCCCCGCGTCGTGCGTGCCGAAGTCGATCGAGCCGGCGGCCTGGACGCTGCCCGAATCGAGCGAGGCCGACGCGTGCCGGAGCACCGTGCCCGAGACCGTGATGCTCGGGTTGGGCGCGTCCACCGCGTTGCTCCCGATCTGGAGGCTGCCCGAGAACACGCCGGGCGCGGAGGTGTTGAGCGAGATCGCGTCGAGGTTCGTTGCGCCCGCCGCCGCCGTGAGCGTGCCCTGCGGCGCGAGGATCCCGGTCGGCGGCGCGTACGAGTAGCTCAGCACCTCGCCCGGCGCCGGCGCGGTGTTGGTCACCGAGAGCGTCGTCCCCACCGTGGCGCCCACGATCGCGGTGCCGAACGCGATCGGCGCGGTGGAGACCGAGAGGAGTGCCGGCAGCCGAAGGTCGACGCGCACCGGCAGGTGATCGCTCACCGTGTGGAGCGCGGTGGCGTAGGCCGCACCCTCGGGGATCGTGGGCGGGTCCTGGATGCTGTTGTTGTGGTGCAGGCCGTCGTTCCCGACCGAGAGGTACGTGCCCGCGACCAGCTCCAGCCCCAGACCGTCCTTCCACGCGTTCGTGGGCAGGATCAGGTCGAAGCGGTCGTCGAGGCCGCCGGTGGCGGCGCCGGGCGCGCACCCCGTGTCGCCGGTCTTGCACGGCGACTGGGTCCACCACGGCTGGATCTGGGTGTTGTCCTGCCAGGAGATGTTCTGGAACCCCATCGGGTCGTAGACCTGGCCGATGTTGCTCGCCTGGCTCTCGATCAGCTTCTGCATGCCGGGCTCCAGGCCCGTATAGAAGTTGAAGTCACCGCAGATGAACGCGTGCGTGCCGGGCGGCATGGCGTTCATCGAGTCGCGCAGGCCCTGGCACTCGGCGAGCCGCTGCGACTCGAAGCCCATCGAGGCCTTCAGGTGCACCGCGTAGATGCGGAACTCGGCGGCATCCGAGACGTAGCCCAGCGGCTTCAGGCGATAGACGTGCACGTACCGGAGCAGGCTCGCCGGGTTCGGGTAGAACGCCCACTGCCCCAGGAACTGCACCTTGCCCGGCTTGTAGAAGAGGCCGCAGTCGGTGTCGTTGCCGTCCACGAACGCCGCGGCGGACCACAGGCCGGGCTCCATGACATTCAGGCTGCCGAGGAACTCGGTGACGCCCGCCTGCGACGTCGTCTCCTCGGTCACGAGCACGTCGGGCGAGAGCGGCGCGAGGACGGTGCGATAGAACGGGTCCCTGGTCGCGCCCGTGGTGCCCGGGTAGTTGAGGATGTTCCAGTCGATCAGCCGCAGGGCGTGGGCCGGGGCGGCGAGGGCGAGCAGGAGTGCCGTGGAAAAGGCGGGAAGCCAGCGCGAAGCCGGCGTCCGGGAAGGCTCGGGGGCCATCGGGACTCCTCAGCAAGGGTGCCGAGCCAACCGGGTGGATCGGGGCGGCCACGGTAACGCCTGGGGGGCGGCCGGGACCGGGAGCGCCGGTGGACATCGGTGGAAGGGGTTCGCCAACCCGGAGTGTATCAAGGCGAACAGCCCGGCTGCCACGGCAGAACCGCCTTGAAATCGGTTCCGCCGGGCTCAAGAGGGGTCAAGACCCCTCCGATACCGCCAGTGTGAGCCTGCCCCGCGCGCGCATCAGACCTCCCGAGAACGTCCCCCTCACGGACATGCTCGCCTCGCTCTCGTTCGCGCTGGACCTGACCGAGGGCCAGCCGATGGGGCATGCCCTCAGGACCGACCTGATCGCGCTGGAGCTGGCCGCCCGGCTCGACCTGCCGCTCCAGGTGAGGCGCGACCTTCACTATGCCGCGCTATTGAAAGACGCCGGCTGCTCGAGCAACGCCGCCGCGGTCTCGGAGCTCTTCGGCGGCAACGACATCGTCGCCAAGCGCGCGCGCATGGTCACCGACTGGACCAACGAGGTGCAGGCCGCGATCTACGCGCTGGAGCAGAGCGCGCCGGGGGCGTCGTGGTTCGAGCGCGCGAAACGGGTAGCCTCGATCGCCCGGCTGGGGCAGAACGCCGCCACGCGGCTGGTGCAGATCCGTTGTGACCGCGGCGCCGAGATCGTGCGCCAGCTGAGCTTCGGCGCCGGCGTCGCCGAGGCGGTGCGCACGCTGGAAGAGCACTGGGACGGCCACGGCCACCCGCGGGGCTTGAAGGGCGACCAGATCCCGATCGCCGCGCGCGTGCTGGGGCTCGCGCAGATATTGGAAGTGTTCGCCGCCGAGGGCGGGCCCGCCGCCG
>DATLUU010000430.1:0-2981 GCA_035577885.1 Verrucomicrobiia bacterium | reverse complement strand
CCTGATCGTCCATGATCTGCAGCCGGGCCGCCGAGCTGGAGCCGCTGCTTGGGAACGGCGCCATGAAGTACGCGCCTTCGATCTGGGCGTGCTGGTCGACCAGCGAGAACACGGGAAAGTCCGGCAAGGTCGGGTCGCAGGGACCGGCCGCGGTGGTCGGCGACGGCGCGGGCTCGTTCCACCACGCGCTCGGGCCGGCCGCTGCCGGCGGGAACTCGGGCTCCGGCCGTGGCATCTCGCTCGCGCGCACCGACGACACCTGGAACGTGTAGTCGAGCGTCGGCACGCCGGCGCCGGCGCGGGTCCTGGCCCCTGCGGACAACCGCACGCGGACGGTCTCGCCGGTCGCGAACGGCTGCGCCGGCCTGAACACCAGCGTGAGCCCGTCCGCGCTCAACCGCAGCCGCCCCGGGTGCGCTCCCGAGCGGTTGCCGGTCACCTCCACGAGCGCGGCCGACACGCTCGAGGCGTCGAGCGGCGTGCCCAGCCTCAGCGCGACGTTGTTCTCGGTCGACACGAACCGCGAGCCCGGCACCGGTGAGAGGTAGGCGAAATCTCGTTCCGCGGCCGAGGCGAAACGGGCTGCGAGCGAGAGGGCGAGTGCTGCGAAGACGAGGCAGTTACGCGCTGGGTGGCGAATTGGGAGTCCCCTCTCGAGGCGGCATGGGGCGCGTTCCGAATCCGGGCGGCTGGTAAGAACCTAGCGAGGGCTCGGGCTGGATGTCGAGGAAACTCCTGCAACGCCCGTCGAGTGAAGGCCGTAGAAGTTTGGCGTCAGCCCGGCGCGGGCGTACGTTCGCGGGTGATGGAGTCCGTGCGAACAGCCCCCGCGAACACTGCGCCTGCCGACGAGGGCGAGCGAGTGCCGGCCGAGTTCGCCTACCACGACAAGATCGGCCCGGCGGTGGTGAGCGTGCGGCAGCACGGGAAGCCCGATCGGCTGCGCCGCGCGGCCAAGGCCTGGGCGGGCTGCTGGGGCGGCGCGATCGTGGCCGTGTTCCTGCCGGTCCTCCACTTCATCCTCGTCCCCGCGCTGCTCGTGGGTGGCCCGCTCTACGCCATGGTGATGATGCGCGAGAAGGTCACCGTGCTCGGCGCCGACGGCAACTGTCCGGCGTGTGGCGCCACGCAGCATCCGCAGCTCAAGACCGGGGCCAGCGCCACGATGGCGTTCCGCTGCGAGAGCTGTCGCCGCGCGCTCGAGCTGCGCCTGCCGCGCGAGCTGCTGAACTAGAACGCGGCGAGCTCCCGCAGTGCCCTGATCAGCGTGTCCTTCTGCGGCAGGATCACGTCCTCGAGCTTGGGCGCGTAGGCGACCGGCGTGTCCAGCGCGCCGACGCGGCGCACGGGCGCATCCAGGTCCATGAAGCACTCGCTCGCCACGCGCGCGGCCACCTCGGCGCCGAAGCCGCAGAACAGCGTGTCCTCGTGCGCGACCAGCACGCGACCGGTCTTCTTCACCGAGCGTGCGATCGATTCGAAGTCGAGCGGCTGCATCGTGCGCAGGTCGAGGATCTCCACGTCGAGGCCCTCCTCGGCGAGGTCCATCGCCGCCAGGTAACCGCGCTGGACGAGCGCGCCGTAGGTGACCAGCGTGACGTCGTGCCCGGGGCGCACGACGCGTGCGCGCCCGAACGGCACCGTGTAGTCCGGGCCCGGGTAGGGCTCCTTGGCGTAGGGCTGGCGATAGAGGTGTTTGTGCTCGAGGAACAGCACCGGGTCGTCCGAACGCAGAGCCGTGCGCATCAGGCCCGCGGCGTCGCTGGCGCAGCTCGGCAGCACCACGCGCAGCCCGGGACAGTGGGCGAAGATGCTCTCGCCGCACTGGCTGTGGTACGGCGCGCCGCCGCCCAGGTAGCCGCCGTAGGCGGTGCGGATGATCACCGGGCAGGACCAGGTGTTGTTCGAGCGGTAGCGCATGTAGCCCAGCTCGTTCCGCATCTGCATCATCGCCGGCCAGATGTAGTCGAAGAACTGGATCTCCACGACCGGCTTGAACCCGAGCGTGGCGAGGCCGATCGCACGGCCGACGATGTTGGCCTCAGCGAGCGGCGAGTTGTAGACGCGCTTGCTGCCGAACTGCTTCTGCAGGCCCCAGGTGACGCCGAAGACGCCGCCCTTGCCCTTGAGCTCGCCGAGCACGTCCTCGTGCGAAGCATCCGCCACGTCCTCGCCGAACTGGATGATGCGCGCGTTGCGCTTCATCTCGTCGCGGAGCGCGTAGTTGATGCTCTGGAGGATCGTCTCGGGCTGCGCGCCCGCTTCGGGCTTCGGCGTGGCGACGAAGCGATCGGACGCCGGGTCCACGTCGGGCGAGAACACGTAAGCGGTAGCGGTGTGAGGCGGCGGCTGCGGTGACGTCTGCGCCTGCTCGGATGCGGTGCGGATCGCGGCGGCGACCTCGGCGTGGAGCGCTTCCAGCTCCTTCTCGGTGAGCACGCCGTCGCGCACCAGGCGCTTCGCGAACGTGCGCAGGCAGTCCTGCTCGGCCTCGCTCTCGCGCTGCGCCTTCGTCTTGTACTTGCTCTCGTCGTCCGACATCGAGTGCGAGTAGGGGCGCGTCACCTTCGCGCGCACGAACGCCGGTCCCTTGCGCGCACGACACCAGGCCACCGCTTCCGCTAGCACGCGGTACGAGGCGACCGGGTCGCTGCCGTCCACCTCCTCGACCCAGAACAGGTTCGGGAACTCCTTCACCAGCCGCGCGACGTTGCCGCCCGCGGTCTGCACGTCCACCGGCACCGAGATCGCGTAGCCGTTGTCCTCGATCAGGAACAGCACCGGGAGCTTGAGGTTGCAGGCCGAGTTCATCGCCTCCCAGAACTCGCCCTCGCTCGTGGTGCCGTCGCCGGCCGAGCAGTAGACGACCTCGTCGCCCTTCACCCGGCCCTTCAACTCGGGGTAGTCGCCCTCCAGGTCCTTGTACTTGACCAGCGCCTCGGCGGCGCCCACGGCCTGGAGGAACTGGGTGCCGGTGGGCT
>DATLUU010000429.1:0-2281 GCA_035577885.1 Verrucomicrobiia bacterium | reverse complement strand
TCGACGACAACGGCCGCAACCGGCTGCTCACGAACCTGGACCCGGACAAGCTCTACCCGGTCTACGGCGACTCGGGCTCCATCAACTACAGCGCGCTCGACGGCAGCCGGCTCTACATCGGGCTCCAGGTGACGCGATCCGCGCCTCGCTCGGCAACTTCCCGATCGCGCTGGACGACGTCGAGCTGGCGGGCTTCCGGCGCACGCTCTACGGCGCGCAGATGCGGGTCGGTAGGGCGGCGGGCGGCGAAGCGCTGCCGAGCGGCACCTCGATCGCGGCGTTCGGCGCCCAGGCGGGGAACGTGCACGTGCACGACGACATCGAGGCCACCGGCGGCACGCTCTACTACCTGAGCCACGACGAGGTCATGGAGGGCAGCACCCAGGTGTTGCTGGTGGTGAAGGACCGCAACACCGGCAACGTGCTCGCCCGCGTTCCGCAGCGGCTCGGCGTGGACGTGGTGGTGAAGGAGTTCGAGGGCCGGCTGATGTTCACGCGCCCGGTCGCGAGCGTGTGGGACGACGGCAGCCTGATCGGCGATGCCCGGCTGATGGGCCACCCGGTGACGATCGAGGTGGACTACGAAACGCCCGGCCACGCGCAGGAGAAGTCGGCGATGGGCGGGCGCCTCACGCAGGACTTCGGCGGCCGGCTGACGCTGGGCACCACGCTCGTGGACGACGCCTCCGGCACGAGCGACTACAACCTGCGCGGTGGTGACTTCACGCTCAGGCCGGTGAAGGGTACGCGTCTGCTCGGCGAGATGGCGAAGAGCACCGGCCGCGCCGGGCATGCGTTCCAGAGCAGTGACGGCGGCCTCGCCTACGCCCATGCGGACAGCGGGGACGCGGAGTCGGGCACGGCGTGGAAGGCGGTCGCGGACTTCGACCTCGGCCAGGCGTTCAACCACCCTGGACTCGCCAGCGTGAGCGCCTACGCACGCCGCGTCGACGCGGGCTTCGAGAGCGAGGGCGAGCGCGGCGGCGTGGCGACGGAGCGCACCGGCGGCCGCGCGACGCTGGGTGTGGGCCGCCTGGGCCAGCTGTCGGCAAAGTTCGATCGCGACCGCGAGCCGGAGCTCACGCAGCCCGGGCAGGTGAACGGCTCGGACGTCCTCGGGCTCCAGTGGCGGCTCGAGGCCAGGCGTCAGGGGGCCGCGGCAGAGTTCGAGCAGCGCCACACGACGATGGTCGGCGACTCGGTGGAGCAGCAGGCCACGGCGGCGCTGCGCTACTGGTTCAAGCCCATCGACCCCTTGAAGGCCACGCTCGAGCATCAGCAGCAGCTCGAGGGTGGGAACGGCCAGTCGGCGCTCGCGCTCGAGCTGCGGCCGGTCAAGGCGCTCGCGCTCGAGGCCCGCGGCTCGTTCGGGGACCAGGGCCCGGCGCTGCGCGGCGGTGCGACGCTGAACGTGAACGGTCGCCAGCTCTACGCGAAGACGGAGCGCGCGGACGCGATCACGGGCGCGCAGAACCGCACGCTGTTCGGCGTCCAGGCGCCGCTCGGGCCGATGAGCCGCGCCTACACCGAGTACCAGTGGCTGAAAGACCCGCTCGGCGACCACGCGCTGTCGGTGACCGGCCTCGAGCAGGGCTGGAGGACCGCGACCGGCTTCACGGGATCGGTCGCGGCCGAGCACGGCGCGCGCACCGGCGAGAGCGGCCAGCACACCACGGTCTCCGGCGTGCTCGCCTACAAGAGCGCGTTCCCGCTCTCCGGCTCGACGCGCGCCGAGGTGCGCGACCACACCGGCACCTCGTACGGCAAGCAGGTGCTGACGTCCACGCGGCTCCAGCTCGCGCTGCCCGTCGGCTTCTCCGTGCTCGGGGACGTCAGGCTCTCCAAGGCGGACAACTTCGAGCAGGTGGACGTGCCGGTGCGCTTCGTCGAGAACAGCGTCGGCCTCGCCTGGCGTGCGCCGCACTCGGACGCGATCCAGGTGCTGGGCAAGCTCGCGCACCAGGAGGACCGCCGCGCCGCGGCGCCCGGTGACTCGGTGGGGCAGGAGACGGTGCTGGGCGTGGCCTCGCTCGAGGGCACGGTGCGCCTGCTGCCGGGCCTCGACTGGGCGGCGAAGGGCGCGGCGCGGCTGCAGCAGGATGGCCGCGTGGGACTGCCCTCGGCGCTCGCGCACAGCACGCTGTGGACGAGCCGCCTCGACTATCGGATCGTCCAGTCGCCGGTGCTGCTCGGCGTCGAGTACCGGATGCTCCGGCAGCTCGAGCTCGCCGACAACCGCAGCGGCTGGCTGAACGAGCTCTCGCTGGATGCGAACCCGCAC
>DATLUU010000428.1:0-4567 GCA_035577885.1 Verrucomicrobiia bacterium | reverse complement strand
CGCCGGGAATGGAGCCCCTCCCTCCCGACGGCAGCGTCCCCGGCCGGGGACTAAACGAAGGCGAGCCGTTGAAGCCTCCGGCGCCGCCGATCCCACCCGGCCGGCCCGCGCCGCCCACGCCGCCGATCCCACCCGGCCGGTATCCGCCGGCCGGGTAACACCCGTGGTAGTAGCCGCCGTAGAAGCCGCCGTAGCCGTAGTGCATCCCATAGAACGCAGCGCCCATGTACATGAAGCCCACGCTCCAGGCGAAGCCCATGCCCCAGCCGTAGTAGGGCGCGTATCCCACCGCGAAGCCGTAGGTGGCGGCGTACGGGTAGTAGACGGATCCCCAGTAGGGCGGGTAGTAGTAGCCGGTGCCGTACACGGGCACGCCATACCATCCATACGAGTTCACGTAGCCGGGCGTGTAGCCCACGTACACCACCTCGGGCGTCGACTCGTACACTTGGACGTACGTGGTGTTGTAGACGGGCTCGGACGGCGGGATCTTCTTGATCTCCGCCGACGGGATGCTATCCGCCACCGCCCACGGCCCCGCGGCCTTGTCGGCGACGTACCAGACGGCGTTGTCGCACGCGTAGTACTTGTTGGCGATCAGCAGCACCTGCGTCTGCGTGTTCGTCGCGTACTGGACGCCGGTGCCCTCGATCTTCTTGAACTTCGGATCGCCGTCGTACTTCACCTCGAGCTTGGCCTTGCTGCGCTCGATCGCGGTGGTCTGCGGCACGAACGCGTCCAGCATCGCGTCGTTGGCCTCCGGCGTACCGGCCACCGAGACGCGGACCACGCCGAGCGCCGAGGCGGGCGGGATGTCCTTGAACGCCGGCGGAAGCTGGTCCGGCCGCACCACGGCCCACGGTCCGTCGAACGAGGCGGCGGCGAACCAGCGGCCGGAGATGAGCACGAACACCTTGCCGGTCGCGACCTCGCGCACCACTTTCGATTCCGTGTTGGTGACGTAGACGAGGTCACCCTTCCCGACGGGCTGCCAATTCGGCTTGCCGTCGAATGCGATCAACTCCGTGGGAGCAGTCGCCACCACGATCTTCGGCGTCTTCTTGGGCGCCGGCGTGGCGGACGTGTCGGGCGGGACCAGCTTCTTGATGTCCTCGGGCGGCACGGCGAGTGTGGTCCACGGGCCCTTGGGATCCTTCGCGCTGTACCAGAGCTTGCCGCCGTAGAGGTAGTAGTCGCCCGTGGCCTTCTTCTTGATCACGGCGAACACGGTGTTCGCCACGTACTCGTAGTCGGTGGTGTTCGGGATCGCCAGCGTCTTGGGCTCGCCGTCATAGAGCAGCAGCTGCGAGACCTCCTCGACGACGACGATCTTGGGCGGGTCGTTCTTGAGCCCCTCGACGCTCTTCTGCTCCAGCTCGGCCGTCGCCAGGCTCTGCTGCAGCCGCGCGAGCGAGATCGGCACGCCGGTCTTGGGCATGAGCTGGGTGAGGAACATCGAGAACTGCACTTCCTTCGCCGAGTCGCTCTCGGGCCAGCGCGAGTTCGTGACGATGAAGTCGCGTAGCATCGCCGTGCCCGTATCCCGGTCGGTGTCGACACGGCCCTTGAACCACATGACGCCGAAGACCGGCGTCGACTTGCCCTTCGGGATCAGGGACAGCGCCGCCCGGCCCTCCAGGATGTTGTCCGTGAACTTCTCCGGCTGCGGCTGGTAGATCGTCAGCACGCCCATGTCGGTCTTGAGCTCGCGTGGCCAGGTCGGGTCCGCGGCCACGGCAACGGCGGCCGAACCGACGGCGGACAGGGCGATGACCACCACGAACAGCAACCGAGAAGCTCGAGACATGATCGTTCTCCAAGGGCGGGGCGGGGACTCCGGAGCGCGACCCATACTAGGCCGCGGCCCCGCCGCCGTCACGCCGGGCCACCGCGCCGGGCCACCGCGCCGGGCGTCGCGGCGTTGACGCCCGTCACGTGCTCGGCTATCAACGACGGGCTTCCCGAGCGCGCCGCACCCTGCGGAGGTCCACCATGAAGCGAGTCGTCGTCCTTGTGACCCTGCTGCTGATCGGGTCGTCCGTCGCCCGCACGAGCCGCGCCGAGACCGCGCTCGGCGCCGTGTTCGGCTACCCCGGGAACGCCGGGCTGTCCGCGCGTCTCACCGACAAGGCGGCGGCACTCGCGTGGAGCAGCGACTTCCTCCACGGCACCGCCGACCTGTGGATGATCCGGAAGAAGCTCGATGTGGGCGACGAGCGGCTGTCCTGGTATTTCGGACCCGGCGGCGACATCGGCATCCCGCTCGACGACCAGGAGGACTTCTTCCTCGCCGTGCGCGCGCCGCTCGGCGTGCAGTTCATGGTGAGCCCGAAGGTGGAGACGTTCGGCGAGTTCGCCCCGGGCGTACAGCTCGCGGACCAGACCGACTTCTACTGGGCGGCGAGCGTGGGCGTACGGTTCGTGCTGGGAGGGAAGTGACCCGGCGCGGCCGGGCTCAAGGCGCCGGAGCCCGCGCCACGCGGCTCACCGTCCACGGCTCTTCGTTCAGCTCCCGCGCCACGGCGAGCAGGTCGCCGGTGGCGTAGAAATCGACCGCGACCAGGTTCGGCAGCCGGCCGCGCTCGCGCCGCAGTGCGCGGATGCGCTTCATGAGCACGTCGCGCGAGTTCACGATCGCGGCGTCGCTGGGCTTGGGGCTCGGTACCGACTCGATCCAGTGGTTCATGAGCAGGAGCGAGCCGCTGGTTCCGCCGCGGTTCGGCAGGTTGGAGAACTCGGAGGGATCCTTGAACGCGTACGGCGTCTCCTGCATCACCGCGAATGCGGGGTGATACCAGGGGACACCGGTGGTGTCGTTCTCGGCCATCACCAGCACGCGCTGGTCGGTTTCCACCATCTCGCGCAGCGTCGGCCACGGCGGTCGTGCCGAGCCGCGATAGACGAAATCGATCAGGCCGCTCTGCTTGAAACAGCGCTCGATGTCGCGCGCCAGCACGCCCTCGTCCTGGATGACGATGACCAGCACCTCGCCCGGGTTCTCGACGAGGAAGTTGCGCACGTCCCTGAGCACGGGAACCAGCTTGAGCGCGCCCAGCTCACAGAAGCCGTGGCACATGTAGACGTCGCGCGCCCCGCGCTCCCGGCCCGCGATCCGGTCGCGGATGCGGAGCACGGCGTCCATGCCCTGCTTGCCGAGGGCCGCCTCGTAATTGGCCATCGCCGTCTTCTCGTCGTGCAGCTCGGTGACCACCTTGTCGCCCACCGGCTCGCCATAATGGGCGTCGATCAGGAACCCGCGCACGCCGTCCTCGAGCTGCTTCTCGATGCCGGCGTCCTGGTTCGGGAACATCCATCCCGCCACGTCGGCGCCGCCCATGGAATTGTGCGAGGTGGGAAACACCACCTGATCCAGCCGGCGATCGCAGAGCGCCGGCGAGCCGTTGCAGGCGGCGATCTCCCCGTGGTCGGGCGGCGCGCTCGTCGCCCTCATGAGCCACCACGTCGCACCGGTGAGGAGCAGGACCGCGAGCGCCACGACGAGCGCGACCGCGTTGCCACGGGGCTTGCGGCGCGCCTCGGGTGACGCGCGCTCGATCTGCGGCAGCAGGTGGAGCGCGGCGACGAACGCTTCGCGGAGCCCGGAGAACCCGACCAGCAGGCCACCGAGCCACGCGGTCACCGTGAGCGAAGGCACGGGCCATACCAGCAGCGCGCTCCCGGCCGCGGTGAGCAGCAGCCCGCGCGCGAGGCGGAGCCTCATGAGCGGCTGGGGCCCCGCGAACCACACCTGCACGCGCAGGGCCATGCGGCGGAGCACGACGCGTTCGAGCAGCGAGGCGGACGCCGCCGCGAGCACGAGGCCGCCCAGCGAGAGCCCGAGCGCCCACGCCATGAGCCCGCCGAGGAACGAGGACGCGAGCCCGACGAGCGCCGGAGCATTGTGCTCGTGCCTCGCGAGCGGACCGATCAGGTCGCCGCCGAAGTGCGCCGCGATCGCCAGCACGACGCCAACGCCCGAGAGCGCCAGCCCGATGCGCAGGATCGCGAGGCGCCGGATGCCGGCGAGCGAGGCGCTGCCCGCGCAGAGCAGCAGGCCCAGCACCAGCAGCACGTAGGTCCCGGCGCGCATCCGGCTCGCGAACCTCGCGAGCCAGATGGTGCGGTCGCCGCCCGGCAGCGACCTCAGCTCGCCGAGCGCGGCCGTCAGCCGACGCGGGATCCTCTCGGCGAGACCGGGGTTGGTCTGCACCATGCTCTGGAGCAGCACGTCCATGTCCTGGACGCTCAGGAGGATCTCCTTGCCGGTGCCGGAGAGGATCGCGTGGTGGACGAGGCGTGCGCTCCTCCGCACCGCGGCGCGGAACGGAGGCGTGGCGACGACGCTGCGCGCCACCCCCACCAGCACCGGTCGCAGCCCCACGAGATCGGGCTTCGACTTGATCACGGCGTCGGCCAGCTGCTCGGCGACGAAGTTTGCGACCCGCGGGTCCTCGAGGCTCGCGGCGACGCGCGAGGCGAACGCCTGCTCGTTGAAGAGCGATCGCGTCATGTAGCCGAGCAGGAGCGAGGCGAGGATCAGCAGGATGCCGAGCGTTCCCAGCAGCCC
>DATLUU010000427.1:0-4373 GCA_035577885.1 Verrucomicrobiia bacterium | reverse complement strand
CAGAATGACACCGGCGGGCGATCGAGCGGCTCGCCCGCGAGTGCGGCCAGCACCCGGTCGCGGCTGGTCATGAGGGAAGGCTAGACCCGCGCGGACCGCGCCACAACCGCTATCTTGATCAGATCGTGCATCGTTGCGCTTTCGTCATACTGGCCGCGGTACTCGCCGTGGCCGGCTGCGCCCGTAGCCGTGAACGGGCGAACGCGTTGCCCGACAGCACCGCCGCCGCGATCGCGCTGGACCGCCCCGAGCGCCCGATCGTGCCACTCGCGGGCGGCGACACGCTGCGGCTCGAACGCGTGACGCTCGAGCGCTCGAACCTCGGCCTCTCGTCGCCGCCGACGCAGGTCGTGGTCACGCCCGCGGAGCCAGCGCCGGAACCACCCGTGCCCGAGCCGGGAGAACCGCCGGCGCCAGCGCCCGCCGAGCCGGGGCCAGCCGATCCACGAACGCTGTTGCCTCCGATCCCGCGAGGCGTGCCGGCGACGGCGATCGGCGGACGGGGCGGTCGCGTCACGCTCGACGTGCGCGTCGACGAGCTGGGCGACGTGAGCGATGCACTGCTCGTGCAGAGCGACGCCGACTCACTCACCGTGCGCGCAGCGATCTCCGCAGCCGAAGCCGTTCGGTATCACCCCGCGCTGCTCGGCGGCCGGCCGATCGCGGTATGGACGCGACAGGTGATCGAAGTCCGCCGGGGGCGCGCGGCGAGATAGCCGCCGAGGTTCCCGGTCAGTCCGGCTGCGCGGCGGCCGCGCGCATGCGGTCTTCGAGCGTGCGGAAGCCCGGGCCGGCGAGCTGCACCGCGGTCCACAGCGCGAGCAGCGCGCCCGAGAGCGTGACCACGATCCATGGCTCGAAGATCGCCGCCATCCAGCCCGCGATCACGGTGCCGATCGGGAACGCGCTCTGGGCGATGAACCGGCGCGTCGCCAGCGCGCGTGCCAGCAGGTGCGGCGGCGTCAGGCTCTGCCACAGGGTGAAGCTCGCGGTGTTGAGCGGCGCCACCAGCAGCTCGCCCACGAACATGCCCGCCGCGAGCCCCCACACCGTGGTCGCGAGCCCGGCGATGGTCTGCCCCACGCCGAGCACGACCAGGCACACCGCCATCACCACCGTCTTCCGCATGCCGCGCAGGCCGACGATGCTCACCACCACGCCGCCCAGCACGCCGCCCAGGCCGCCCGCGGTGTTCACGAGCGCCAACACCGCCGCGAACGGCAGGTGGCGGCGCGCGGCGTCGGCGGCGACGTGGTCACGCGCCAGCAGCGGCAGCAGCACCATGAGCGGCGCGAACGTGAAGTTGGCGAGCGAGCCGAAGCTGATGAGCCACACGAACGGCCGCCGGCGGAGCACCCAGCGCAGGCCCGCGCGCGCGTCCTCGAGCAGGCTCGCGCGCGGACCGGGGACGACCGGCATCGCCGGGAAGCGGAGCGCCGTCGCCGTGCACGCGGCGATCATGAACGACAACGCGTCGGCGGCGAACGCGAACGGGATGCCGTTCACGAGCCATGGCGGCAGCTTTCCGGCGCCGCCCAGCAGCGCGGGAAGCCCGATCAGCGTCGCAGCCAGGGGAGGGGCGAGAAGCTGCGCGAGGCCGAACGACGTCATCATCATGCCGCTCGCGCGCGGCAGGTCGCCCTCGCGCACGAAGCGGCCGTAGGTGCTGTCGAATGCAGCGCTGTGGAACGAGCTCCCGAGCGAGTAGCCGAGCAGCAGCAGCACCGCGACCGGGAGCACGAGCCGGTGGGTCGCGGTGAGCGCCACGAGCACGAGCGAGAGCAGCGCGAGCAGCGAGTTGGTGGTGATCAGGATGCGCCGGCGGTCGTGGCGATCCGCGAACGCGCCCGCGATCGGCATGGCGAAGATCAGCGGCCCCGAGGTCGCGAATCCGGTGGCGGTGAGTGCCAAGGCGAGCTGTGGCTTCTGCGCCGAGAGCGGGAAGAGGTCGCGCGCGAGCCAGATGTTCACGGCGAACTGGCTCACCATGGTGCCGAAGAGCGACAGCGTCTGCGAGCCCCAGAGCACGAGGAAGGCGCGGAAGCGGTCTGTCACAACCGGGTCCGGCGATGCCGGACCCGGAGTACCAGGTCCTGCCGGGCCCGGAGTACCAGGTCCCGCCGGACCCGGAGTACCAAGTCCGCCCGGCGTCGCGGCCTCGCTCACGCGCGCGTCACCGGCTGCACCCAGAGATGGCGCGAGCGCGTGACCTCGAAGCCCTCCGAGCGATAGAGGCCGAGCGCGCCCTCGTTCTCGCCGTCCACGAGCAGCGTCACCGGGTGCGGCGTCTCGCGCTCGAGCCAGTGGACGCCCCAGCGCAGCAGCGCGCGACCGAGCCCGATGCCGCGCGCGGCGCGCCGGGTGCCGAGGGTGCCGATCTCGCCGCGCGTCGCGAACAACTCGTTCCGGCAGAAGCCGGCGACCTCGCCATCCTTGTAGGCGAGCAGCAGGCCGTCGGCGCGAAAGCCCGGCTTCGCCGCCACCTTGCGCGAGTTGGCGAGCGGGCTCGCCACGTACCGGTAGTTATCCGCGAACGATTCGTTGTAGGCGAGAGTCCAGTCCTCGAGCATGGCGTCGCTGCCGTCGAACGTGCGCACGCTCACGCCCTCGGGCCACACCGGTTCCGGCGGCGCGCCGTTGCGCTCGCGGCCCATGAGCCAGAACCAGCGGTCGTGCCGGTAGCCGAAGCGTTCCGCCATCGCGGTCGGCGCCTCGAGGGGCTCCCACGCCGCCATCAACTGCCAGCATATGCCCGGCAGCCGCGTCTGCTCACGCACGTACGCGCTCACCGCGTCGTGCAGCGCGCGGCCCACGCCGCGGCGCTGGAAGCGCGGCAGCACGCCGCCGCGGAGCATCGTCCACGGCTCCGCCGCCGGCAGCAGGATGGCGCACGCGAATCCCGCCGCCTCACCCTCGACGAACGCCAGCCGCACGCCCTCCGCGGGCGTGTAGGGATCGGCGAGCAGGCGCTCGGCGCCGTCGGTGCCTTCGTACATGTCGTACTGCCCGGCGATCTCGGGCGACTGGAGCAGGGCTTGGAGCGCGGCGCGGTCGTCGGGGCGATAGGGACGCACGGTGATGGGCATGGGGGCGCGAAACTAGTCACGCGCCGAGCGGCGGTCAACGCCCGAAGGGCCGCCGTTGACCGCGGTTCCAGCGGCCCCTAACCTTCCGACCATGTCCGCCACGGCGTTCGCGCTCGACCATCTGCAGGCGCTCGTGGACCGCTTCGCCGGCCGCCGGTTGCTGGTGCTGGGCGACCTGATGCTCGACCACTACCTCTGGGGCCGCTGCGAGCGCATCTCGCCCGAGGCGCCGGTGCCCGTGGTCGAGGTGCAGAAGGAGACCAGCTCGCTGGGCGGCGCCGGCAACGTGGCCGCGAACCTCACCGCGCTCGGCGCCGAGCCCGTGCTCGTGGGCCTGGTGGGCGAGGACGACCGCTCGCGGCAGCTCTTTGAAGCCTTTGCCGACCGCGGCGTCGACACGCGCGCCATCGTGCGCGACCCGTCGCGGCCGACGACGATGAAGACGCGCATCATCGCCCACTCGCAGCAGGTGGTGCGCGCCGACTGGGAGTCGCGCGCCGACGTCGAGGGCAAGGCCCTGAAGACGCTGCTCGCCACGCTCGAGCGCGAGCTGCCCAAGTGTCACGGCCTGATCGTGAGCGATTACGGCAAGGGCGTGGTCACGCGCGTGGTGCTGGAGAAGGCGATCGGGCTGGCGAAGGCGAAGAAGCTCCCCACGTGCGTGGACCCCAAGGAGAGCCACATCGACGCCTACAAGGGCGTGAGCATCCTGACGCCGAACCAGAACGAGGCCGGCTACGTCATGGGCCAGCGCATCACCGACGAGACGAGCCTGATGAGCGTGGGCTGGGGACTGCAGAAGCGGCTGGACGTGGACTGCGCGCTCATCACGCGCGGCGCCGACGGCATGAGCCTGTTCGAGCGCTCGGGCCGCTACACGCACCTGCCCACGGTGGCGCGCGAGGTCTACGACGTCACCGGCGCCGGCGACACCGTGGTGAGCGTGGTAGCGCTGGCGCTGGCCGCGGGCGCCGACTACCCGGAGGCGTGCTACCTCGCGAACCATGCCGCCGGCGTGGTGATCCGCGAGGTGGGCACCGCCACCTGCTCGCCCAGCGAGCTGCGCGCGTCGCTGGTGGGCGCGCTCGCGTGAGCGAAGCGTTCGCGCTGCCGAGCGAGGCGCGCGCGAAGCTCGAGCTGTGGCGTGCGGCGAAGGCGCGCGTCGTGTTCACGAACGGCGTCTTCGACCTGTTGCACCGCGGCCACGCGGAGTACCTGGAGGACGCGCGCGCGCTCGGCGACCGGCTCGTGGTCGGCGTCAACACGGACGCGTCCGTGCGCCGGCTG
>DATLUU010000426.1:0-2059 GCA_035577885.1 Verrucomicrobiia bacterium | reverse complement strand
CGGGCGTGCCATCGCCCGCGCGCTCGATGCGGCCGCCGGGTGGGTCCGGGGTCGCCTTCGTCACCCCGGCAAGCTCCAGGGCTTTCGAGTTCGCCCACGCCGCGTGCCCGTCCACGCGCCGCAGCCACACCGGATGGTCGCCCGACACCCGGTCGAGCACGTCGCGCGTCGGGAACTTCTCCACCGCCCAGTCGTTCTGGTCCCAGCCGCGGCCGAGGATCCACTCGCCGGCGGGCGCCTGCTTGACCCGCTTCGCGACCATGCCCGCGATCTCCGCCGCCGATTTCGTGCCCTCGAGCCGCAGCCGCTGGAGCGCGATCCCCAGTCCCTCGACGTGGCCGTGCGCGTCGGTGAGCGCGGGGACGGCGAATCCACCGTGGAGGTCGACGCGCGTGGGCCAGAGCTGGCGGTCGCGCGCGACCTGGTCGATCGCGGCGAGCGTGCCCACGGCGATGAAACGGCCGTCCTGGACGAGCGCCGCACCGGCGAACCGGGTCGACGGCGCGGCCGAGGCGTCCACGAGGATGCGGCCGTTGTAGATGAGCATCGCCTTGCCGGCGTGTGCCGGTGTGGAGACGGCGACCAGCAGCGACAGCATCGCGAGCGCGCGGCGCATGGGCCGAAGCCTAAGCGCGGCGCGCGGGGACGGCAATGCGACCGTGGTGCGCGAGGCGCCCGCGTGCGTTGCCGAATTACGGGATTTTCCGGAGGCCGACCCAAGGGGAACCAGCGGCAGCGTCGGTCGCCGGCCGAGCCGCGGCGATAGGTCGTGGTCAAGACATGCGCCCGGCCCTTGTCCGCGCCACGCGAAGGTTCTAAGAGTCTGCACGCCCCCACGCCTACACAACGAGGCTCACGGCCGCCACCCGAGGGAGTTCACCATGCGCCGATCCACCGTGATCCTGTCCATCGTCAGCGTCGCCCTCATCGTCTTCTGCATCTCGCTCGTGGAGCAGACCCGCCGCGACGCCGCGATGCTGGCCGAGGCACAAGCGCAGACGACGGCGGCGAAGGCCCGCTACGACCGGACCGTGCAGGAGATGGCGACGATCCAGGACAGCCTGAACGCCATCGCGATCGATGCCGCGGGCGTGATGCACATCTCCAGCCTGGGTAACGAGCAGAAGCTCTCGCCCACGGGCGCGAGCATGGCGCTCGCGCGCATCGCCGAGCTGCGCGAGCGCATCCAGTCGCTGGAGACGCAGCTGCAGAAGAGCGACATCCACGCCGCGAGCCTCGACCGCATGGTGAAGCAGCTGAAGGTGGGCCTGGCGGAGAAGGAGCAGATGGTCGAGCGGCTCGGTGGCCGGGTGGATTCGCTGCAGACGCACGTCGCCGATCTCGGCACCAGCATCGACCAGGCGCACGCGCTGATCGCCGCACAGGCGGACACGCTGGAGCAGCGCCGGCGCCAGCTGGGCACCGTCTACTACGCCGCCGGGACGCGGCAGGCGCTGATGAAGGGCGGCATCGTCGTCGCCAAGGGCGGCGTGCTCGGCCTGGGGAAGACGCTCGGGGCGTCGAACACCGCCGACCTCGGCTCGTTCCAGGAGGTGGACACCGACCAGGAGTCCGTCATCCCGCTCTCGGGGACGAAGGCGCAGGTGCTGACGTCGCAGCCGGCGCGGAGCTACTCGATCCAGTCCGTGAACGGGAAGCTCGAGCTGCACATCCTCGACCCGCAGGCGTTCCGGCAGGTGAAGCGACTGGTCATCGTCACCGCGTAGATCACCGAAGCGCCACGGGCGCCGCGCGGAAGTGACCGCGCGGCGCCCGCCCTGTCAGAAGGGCGCGGGTGGTCCGCTCGTCCCATTCCAGACAGTGCCAAAGAGTGCTGGCGAGGGACCGACCGTTGGTCCTATCTTCCGACACGGAAGCGCAGCGCGAAGTCCGCAGCGATGAGCTCGAGGTTCATCGTGTTCGGACGGCCGCGCGAATATGAACCACGAGTACAGGGAGACCTCCGAGGCTGCGAGGAAAGCAGGGACGCACAGCGAGTAGTCCCGACTTGGGGGTCGTGGCGATGGCACGCATGGGGCGCGCCCGGTTGGTCGCGTCG
>DATLUU010000425.1:0-3385 GCA_035577885.1 Verrucomicrobiia bacterium | reverse complement strand
ACCCGGTGCCGTGCACCGGGACCACTCGCAGATGGGGAACGGAACGTTCGAGGATGTGACGGCTGAGATCCGTGAACGGCAGCGACGCGAAGCATTCTAGCAGGGCCGACCCGCGCCCCGCCGGCATCTTCCACAGGTAGGTTTCGACCAGCCGGGGCGCCGCCTCGAGGAACCGGGCCAGGAGTGCACGTCCCGTCACCGCAAAGATGAGGCTGTTCCAGAGCCCGCCCTGTTCCATCAGCGCGCAGGCATCGCGCAGCGAGGGCTTCTCTTCGAACCGGCGCACCGGCCGCGCGCCACCCGCCCCGCCCGGCCCGGGCACGATCCAGCCGTACTGCGGCTCTGGAGCCCGCGGCTCGACGCCGACCAGGACGAGCGGCCCCGAGGGATCGCTGGCCGCCGCCACGGCGCGGCCCGTGGCGGCGAGCAGCGGGTCATCGTCGTCCACGCCGTGATCGCACGGCAGCACCACGATCGTGGCGCGTTCGTCCCTGAGCAGGATGTGGATGAGCGCATGGAAAAGCGCAGCCCCGGTGCCGCGACTCTGCGGCTGGACGAGCACGTTCTCGCGCGGCAGGTGCCGCAACTCGGGCTTCCACCACACGCGATGCCGCTCCGAGACGACGGGCAGGATGTGCGCGGGGTCGGCGATGCGGCGCGCGCGCCACAGCGTCGAGCCCAGGAGCGAGTCATCGCGGCCGAAGCGGCAGAACTGCTTCGGGCGGTCGATCCGCTCGCCGTCGATGGACGCGCCCAACAGCCGCGTGCCCTCGCCGCCGGCGAGCAGCACGGCCCATAGATGACCGCCAGTCTCCCGGGCGGGTTCCTGTTCGACCCACATCGTGCGGGTCAGCGACTCACGCATGGCGAACAACTCCCTGCAGGGCGGGGTGACCTCCCACGCCTCGTCGGAAACATCGCACTCGGGCGCGCGCGAGCACATGGTCCATCGGGCCCATGCGCGGGTGTCACAATGCCAAGACGATGTGAATCAGCGTGCCACGAGTTTCCAGATCTTCCCCTCGTAGGCGACGACGTACAGCTCGCGCTCCGCGTCCTCGCCGAACGAGGTCACGCTGCCGAGGCTGCCGACGTTCCACTGCGTCTGGTCGCTGACCTTGCCGTTCTTCCAGCGGAACGAGCGCAGCCAGCCGCCGCAGTAGTCGGAATAGAAGATGGTGCCCGCGAGCTCGGGCAGGGCGCGGCCGCGGTACGCGTAGCCACCGGTCACCGAGCAGCCGTCCGGGTGCGCGTACTCGACCGCCGGCTCGATGCGGTTCTTGGGGCCGGGCCTCGGGAAGCCGTAGCCGTGCGCGCCCTCGCGTACGTTCCAACCATAGTTGGCGCCCGCGCGCGCCGCATCCACCACGTCCATCTCCTCGTACCGGTTCTGGCCCACGTCGCCGATGATCAGGAGCTTCGCCGTGAAGTCGAACGAGAACCGCCACGGGTTGCGCAGGCCCGTGGCCCAGATCTCGGCACGGCCGTCGTCCGGCCGCTCGTGGAACGGGTTGCCCTGCGGGATCGCGTACGGGTCGCCGTGGTCCACGTCGAGGCGCAGCATCTTGCCGAGCAGCGTGCGCAGGTTCTGGCCGTTGCCGAACGGATCGCCGCCCGCGCCGCCGTCGCCCATGCCGATGTAGAGCATGCCGTCCGGACCGAACGCGAGCATGCCGCCGTTGTGGTTGGCGAACGGCTGCACCACGGTGAGGATGCGTTTCGAGGAGCCGGCGGTCACCGAATCGCTGCCGGCGCGCATCGTGTAGCGCACCACCTGCGTCTGGCCGTTACGATCCGTGTAGTTGATGTAGAGGAAGCCGTTCGTGGCGAATGCCGGGTGGAAGGCGAGTCCGAGGAGTCCCTGCTCGCCGCCGTAGCGCAGCTGGCTGCTGACGTCGAGGATCACGCCCCTGGACGGGCGGCCGCCTTCGATCCAGCGGATGCGGCCCGGCTGCTCGACCACGAACACGCGTGCGTCGCCGGGAGCGGTGCAGAGGAACAGCGGGTGATCGAAGCCGTCCGCCACGGCGACCGCCTTGAGCGAGTCGCCCTGTCGGAATCCCGCCGGCGCCGCGGCCCGAACCGACTGCGCGCCCGGCACCGAGGCGGCCACCGTCATCGACAGCGCGAGCATCGCAATGCGCATGCGACGGAGCGTAACAGAGCGGCTCACACGCCACCTGTCCCCGGTTCGGGCATTTCGCAACGTCGCCTGGCCGCAACCTCGCCTCGTCGCACCAACGCCGGTGACTCGGCGTGTGGCGCCCGTCTATCATCAAGGCTCCCCGCAGCGCCGTGATCGACCACCGGCCCGACTCCCCCTCTCCGCGAGATCCCCATCGATACGATGCTCGAGCCTAAGGAGCGCGCGCTTGCCGCGCCGAACGCCGTGCCCACGAGCCCCGAGTCCGCGCTCGCGGCGAACGCCGCGCCCCATGTGTTCGCGCGCGCGCGCGCCGAGGGCAAGTTCCTGTTCGCGGGCGACGAGAAGCTCTACGTGCGCGGCGTCACCTACGGCACGTTCCGTCCCGACGAGGACGGCCACGAGTACCCGCCGCGGGAGATCGTCGACCGCGACTTCGCGCTCATCGCGAGCCACGGCTTCAACGCCGTGCGCACGTACACCGCGCCGCCGCGCTGGCTCCTGGACCTCGCCCAGAAGCACGGGCTGCGGCTCCTGATCGGCCTCGGCGGCGAGCGCTCGATCGGCTACGTGTGCGAGGGCCGCTGGAACGCCAAGCACGAGCAGGCGTTCCTCGAGGCCGCGCGCGAGTGTTTCGGCCATCCCGCCGTGCTGGCGTTCGCGATCGCGAACGAGATCCCGGCGTCGATCGTGCGCTGGCTGGGCGCGAAGCGCGTGGAGCGCCACGTCGAGCGACTGTGCACGCTCGTGCGCCGGCGCGATCCCGGGGCACTGGTCACGTACGTCAGCTACCCCACCACCGAGTACCTGCGGCTCCCGTTCCTGGACCTGCACTGCTTCAACGTCTACCTCGAGCAGCGCGAGAAGCTCGAAGCCTACCTGGCTCGGCTCCACAACCTGACCGGCGACCGGCCGCTGGTGCTGGCCGAGATCGGGCTCGACAGCTTCCGCAACGGCGAAGATCGCCAGGCGGAGACTCTGGCCTGGCAGGTGCGCAGCACGTTCGCCTCGGGGGCGGCGGGCGCGTTCGTCTACGCCTGGACCGACGAGTGGCACCGCGGCGGCGAGGACGTCTACGACTGGGAGTTCGGGCTCACGCGCCGCGATCGCTCGCCCAAGCCGGCGCTGGCCGCGGTCGAACGCGCCATGCGCGAGGTCCCGTTCGCGCCCGCGGGCGCGTGGCCGCGCGTCTCGGTCGTGGTGTGCAGCTACAACGGCTCGCGCACGCTCCGTGATTGCCTG
>DATLUU010000424.1:0-4785 GCA_035577885.1 Verrucomicrobiia bacterium | reverse complement strand
GCGTGCCTCGCGCCGGTCGCTCCCGGCACGTTCCCCGCCTCCCCGCACAGCGTGAGGTGCGCGAGGAACGCGAACGCGAGCGCTTCCTTGATGCCGGCGGAGACTCCCAGCTCGTCCAACCGCTCGAGCCGGATGCCGTCGAGCCTGCGGCGCAGCGCCAGCATGAGCGTGACGTTCCGCACGCCGCCGCCGCTCGCGTAGACCGCGTCCACCTTGCCGCGCGGCGCCAGGTGCTCGCGCAGCGCCTGCTCGATCGACGCGGCGGTCAGCTCCACCGCGGTCGCGAGCGTGTCCTCGAGCGTGAGCCCCATGCCGTCGCCCAGCTCGGCCAGGCGCTCGGCGTAGCCGTCGCCGAAGCGCTCGCGGCCGGTCGAGCGCGGCGGCGGGAGCGAGAAGAACGGATCGGCGAGCAGCTCCTCGAGCAGGCCCTCGTGCGCGCGGCCCGAGGCGGCCAGGCCGCCCGCGTCGTCGCGCTGGGCGAGCCCGCGCGTGCCCGCGCGCACGAGCCCGTCGAGCACCGCGTTCCCGGGCCCGGTATCGAACGCGACCACGTCCGAGAGCGCGCCGCCCTTCTTCAGCCAGGTCACGTTCGCCATGCCGCCCAGGTTCAGGAGCACGCGCGATTCCTTGTCCGAGTGGAAGAGCCACCAGTCCGCGATCGGCACCAGCGGTGCGCCCTCACCGCCGGCAGCGGTGTCGCGCTTGCGGAAGTCGCTGACCACGGTGATCCCGGTGCGCTCGGCGAGCGTGTGCGGCGAGCCGAGCTGGAGCGTGAGCGCGCGCGCCGTGCCGGCGCGCGGGAGGTGGCGCACGGTCTGGCCGTGCGAGCCGATGGCGCAGATCGCCGTGAGCTTCACGCTCGCCTCTTCCGCGATCGCGCGCACCGCCTCGGCGTAGACCTCGGCCAGCCGCACGTCGAGCCGCATCAGCCGCTCGGGCTCGACCGTCTTCGCCGCCGCGACCGCGAGCACCTCGGCGCGCAACTCGTCGTCGAGCGGCAGCTCGCGCTCGGCGAGCACCTCGTGCGTCGCGGCGAGGCCGTCGCCCTTCAGGCGCACGAGCACGGCATCGACGGCGTCCGCCGACGTGCCGGTCATGAGCCCGACGATCATTCGCTCGGGCTTCGTTCGGTAATCGCGCAGGGACGAGAGGGCGTCGCGGCTCACGATCGGGTCACCTCGGGGAAAGGGGGACGGGTCTCGGGACGCCCATAGCCTACCGCGTCACGCCGAGCTTGCGGATGAGGCTGTCGGCGAGCCCCACCGTGGCGCGCGCCGACCGCCGGTGCGCGAGCGCGTCACCGACCAGCGAGTCCACCGCGCCCAGCATCAGGTTGCGGTCGCGGAGCAGCGGCTCGAAGTGCGCCGTCTCGAGTTGCCGGATGATCAACCGCACCTCCGGCCGGTCACGGTACTCGGGAGCCTCCTCCACGCCCGGATGCGGTGGGAACACGGTCTGGAGCGCGGCCGCGAGCGCAAGCGTGTTCTGGCGCTCGCCCAGGTAGCGCGCGAAGCGCAACGCGTCCTCCTTGCGGCGCGAGCGCGTGAAGCTCGCGAGCACCGTTCCCGTGCCGGTGCTGGCGTGCGTGCCGTGGTCCTCGGCGGGGCTCGGCACCAGCGCCGCGCCGAGCGGCAGGCTCGGGTCGCGCCGGCGGGCCTCCACGGCGTAGCCGGCGTCCGCGATCCAGAGCCCCAGCCGGCCGCGCTCGAACTCGCTCGCCAGCGAGTCGCGCCCCGCGACCAGGCTCACCGGGGCCAGCGAGAGGAGGAACTCGAGCGCCTCGGCGTTCTCCGGCGAATCGATGCGGCAGGAGTCGAGACGGGCCGAGAGCAGCTCGCCGCCGTTCCCCCACGCGAACGTCATGAACGAGACGAAGCGCTCGCCGGGCGCGTCGGTGAGCCCGAAGCCGTGCACGCCGCCTCCCAGCTTCTCGATGCGCGCGGCGGCGTCCCTCAGCTCGTCCCACGTCCCCGGCGCGCGCGTGGTGTCGAGCTTGGCGCGCGCGAAGAGCGCGCGGTTCCACAGCAGCACACGGGTCCTCAGGAGCCAGGGCAGGCCATACATGGCGTCGCCCAGGCTGCAGAGCTCCCAGCCGCGCACGTCGGGCTTGAGATCCGCCACGCCGGCGCTCCAGTCGGAGAGCAGGCCCCGGTCGATGAAGTCCGCCGTCTGCTCCGGCGTGAGCTCCACCAGGTCGGGCGGCCGCCCCGACTGCGCGGCGAGCGCGAGCGTGTCGGTGGCGCCTTCCCGCGGGAGCCGGGTGACGACGATGTGGACGCCGGGGTTCGCGTCCTCGAAGCGCTGCGCCAGCGGCGTGATCGCCTCCACCGGCCACGTCTGCCAGAACGTCACCTCCACCGGATGCGTGGAGGTCCGCCGTCCGCACGAGAGCGCGAGCGCGAGGACGACGAGGATCGAGGCGCCGCGCGCCCCGCCGCGTCTCACGCGGGGGATTCTCCCAGCGCGGCGCGCACGAAGCCGCCCGCGTCCGCGAGCCTGCGCTCGGCCTCGGCGCGCGAGCACTTGCGCTTCACCATCACGATCGCGGTCTTCACGCTCTTGCCCGCCGCGTCGATGGCGTGCGCCGCCTCCTGGTAGTCGCACCCCGTGGCGGTCATCACCGTCCGCCGGCCGCGCTCCACCAGCTTCTGGCTGTTCGCCATCAGGTCCACCATCATGTTCTCGTACGCCTTGCCGACGCGGATGAACGCGGACGTGGAGAGCATGTTGCAGACGAGCTTCTGCGCCGTCCCCGCCTTCATGCGCGTGCTGCCCATCAACACCTCGGGGCCCACGATCGGACAGATCGCCACGTCCACGTCGAGCGTGAACTCCTCGCGCGGCGTGCAGGTGACGTACACCGTGCGCGCGCCGAGCGAGCGGGCGCGCGCGATCGCGCTCACCACGTAGGGCGTGCGGCGGCTCGCGGCGAGCCCCACCACGGTGTCCTCGGCGCCGACCTCGAGATCGTCCATGGCCTGGGCGCCGTGGTCGGCGCGGTCTTCCGCGCCCTCCACGGCGCGCACCACCGCCGTGTAGCCACCGGCGATCACGCCCACCACCATGTCCGGGTCGGAGCCGAATGTGGGCGGGCACTCGGAAGCGTCGAGCACCCCGAGCCTGCCGCTCGTGCCGGCGCCCACGTAGACCAGGCGGCCGCCGGCCTTGAACGAGGCGACGACGAAGTCCACGGCGCGGGCGATGTAGGGCAGTTCCTTCGCCACCGCGTCCGGCACGGTGCGGTCTTCGGCGCTGATCCGGGCGAGCAGATCCGGGACCTCGAGCGTGTCGAGGTCCATCGTCCGCGGATTGCGCTGCTCGGTGGCCAGCCGAGCGAACTCCTCGAAGCGGGCGCGATCGTCCACGACGCTCCTGCGTAGGGGGGATACGGCGCGCGAGGATGCCATGCGCCCGAAAGCCGCGGCAAGCAGTTGCGCCGCCCCCGCATCCGTGGCGCGCGAGACGGCCAGCCGCTAACCTCCGCGCTCACGCTCGCCTCGGAGGGAAGCGCCGTCATGACCGTCACGCCTTCGCACACGCTCGACGCGACATCGAGTGATTTCGCGCTCGCTGCCGGCTTTCGCAGCGCCGCCACCGCCTGCGGCCTCAAGCCGAGCGGCAACCTCGACCTGGGGATGGTGTGGAGCGACGGGCCGTGCAGCGCCGCCGGCGTGTTCACCACGAACCGCGTGCTGGCGGCTCCGGTCCACGTCTGCCTCGACACGCTCGCGGCCGCGGCCGGCCGCGTGCGCGGCGTGCTCTACAACTCCGGCTGCGCGAACGCGGTGACCGGCGAGCGAGGGATCGCCGACGCGCGCCGCATGCGCGAGCTGGGCGCCGATGCGATCGGTGCGAAGCCCGAGGAGCTGTTCGTGCTCTCGACCGGCGTCATCGGCAAGTTCCTCGACATGGAGAAGCTCGCGCGCGGCGTGGCGACGCTGCGTTCGCACGCCGCGCTGCGCACGGCGGACGACGCCGTACGCGCGATCATGACCACCGACACGCGCAAGAAGCTGGCGTTCTCGCCGCTGTCGCTGCCCGGCGGCCGCGTGACGATCGCCGGGTTCGCCAAGGGCGCGGGCATGATCCATCCGAACATGGCGACGATGCTCTCGGTGATCACCACCGACGCGCGTCTCGAGCCGGGGCGTTTGGACCGGTGCCTGCGCTCGGCCGTCGAGCGGAGCTTCAACCGCATCAGCGTGGACGGCGACATGAGCACCAACGACACCGTGCTCGTGCTCGCGTCGGGAGCCTCGGGCGCCGTCGTCGACGATGCCGCCGAGCCGGCGTTCACGGCGGCGCTCACCGATGTGTGCACGTCGCTGGCGCGCCAGATCGCGCGCGATGGCGAGGGCGCCACGCGCCTCGTGGAGCTGCGCGTCTCGGGCGCCGACACCGAGCGCCAGGCGCATGGCGTCGGCGATGCCATCGCCTGCTCGCCGCTCGTCAAGACCGCGATCCACGGCAACGATCCCAACTGGGGCCGCATCCTCGCGGCGGCGGGCTACTCGGGCGAGGCGATCGAGCCCGACAGCGTGCGCCTCTGGTTCGGAGAGGACGACGCGGTGCAGTTGTTGGATCGCGGCCTGCCGGTCGCGTTCGACGCGGCGCGGGCCTCGGCGCTGTTGAAGGAAGACCCGGCGATCATCCACCTCGACCTCGGCCTCGGCAGCGCCTCCGCGATCGTGTGGACCTGCGACCTCTCCGCCGAGTACGTGCGAATCAACGCGGACTACACGACATGACGCTCACCGTCACCGAACGCGCCAAGGTCCTGGTCGA
>DATLUU010000423.1:0-5668 GCA_035577885.1 Verrucomicrobiia bacterium | reverse complement strand
ACTACGGCACGTTCCCGGCGCTCACCGGCACGCCGGAAGCCCTCCGCAACGAGCTGGCGAAGCAGGGGGTGCAGGCGCAGGTGATCGCGCCCAAGCCGGGAGAGACCGTGCGCTGATGGCGGCGAGCCAGTCGTCCGACGCCGTGCCGCCCGCCGACGCCGTTGCGCGCTTCAACCGCGCCGCCTGGGACGCGATGGTGGCGCGCGGGAACCGCTGGACCGTGCCCGTGGGCGCGGACGCCATCGCCGCCGCCCGCCGCGGTGAGTGGTCGGTCGTGCTCACGCCCGAGAAGCCGGTGCCGCGGGCATGGTTCCCGGCGCTCGCGGGAGAGCCCGTGCTCTGCCTCGCCGGCGCGGGCGGCCAGCAGGCGCCGATCCTGGCCGCGGCGGGCGCACGCGTGAGCGTGCTCGACAACTCGCCGGCGCAGCTCGCGCAGGATCGCGCGGTGGCCGCGCGCGAGGGCCTCGACATCGTCACCGTGCTCGGTGACATGCGCGACCTGTCCGCATTCGCCGACCGCTCGTTCGCACTGGTCTTCCACCCGTGCTCCAACGCGTTCGTGCCCGACGTGCGCCCGGTGTGGCGCGAGGCGTTCCGCGTGCTCCGGCCCGGCGGCGTGCTGCTCGCGGGGTTCACGAACCCGATCGAATACCTGTTCGACATGGTGGCGCTCGAGCGCGGCGAGCTGGTGGTGCGGCACGCGCTTCCCTACTCGGACCTCACCAGCCCGACGGCGGAGGAGAAGGCGCTCCTCGAGGCCTCGGGCGAGCCGCTCGCGTTCGGGCACACGCTCGAGGACCAGATCGGCGGCCAGCTCGACGCCGGCTTCGTCCTCACCGCGCTGTTCGAGGACCGCTGGAGCGAGAGCGCGCTCGGCCGCCATGCCGCCACGTTCATGGCCACGAGGGCGATGCGCCCCGTTACTTCTGGCTGACCGCGGCGACGATGTCGTAGAGCGCGTGCACCACGATCGCGGTCGTGGTGTTGGAGCGGGCGCGGATGAAGCCCAGCGCCAGCCCGAGCAGCAGGATCGTCAGCATCCCGAACCACGTGTACTGGACGTGCCCGGCCATGAACAGCACCGACGCCCAGAACAGGCCCGCGCGCGGCTGCAGCGCGCCGCGCACGAGCAGCTCCTCGCCCACGCCGGCGCTGACGCCGAGCAGGATGCTCGCGGCCAGGTTCAGGTCGCCGGCGATCAGCTGGCCCATCTCCTGGTCGGCGGCCCAGAGCTCGGGAAAGCGCGCGTGCTGGATCGCCTCCATCCCGGAGTTGAGCCCGATCACCGCGGCGAGGCCGATCGCGGCGACGATCCAGTCGCGCACGGACATGGCGCTGAGCCCGAGCCGCGCGCACGCCGCGCGCGTGTCGCGCGTCACCCACAACCCCACCGCGGCGGCCGCCAGCGCCACCTCGCCCACGAGCTGTGCGACCAGCGCGGCCACGTCGACGAGCGGCTTCCCGGTGGTCGTGAACAGCTCCATCATGTCCTTGATCAGGAGCCGCACCGGCACCGGCAGGAGCAGGAGCGCGAGCGCGATCGAGGCGGCGAGCCGCGCGGTGTGGGACCACGGGGCGCGCGGCAGCAGCGTGCGCGTGATCGGACGCGCCAGCGCCGGGATCGTCATCGCCAGGCAGGCAGCCGCCGCCGCCCAGCACCAGCGCATCGCGGCCACGGAAGCAGGGTTGAACGGGAGCGACTTGGCGAAGCTGCCGAGGCCGATGAAGCCGATCGCCGAGACCACCGGCACCGCGAGCGGCACCAGCACGCGCAGTGCGAAGCCCACGGCGCCGGGCTCGAGTGCCGGCTCGCCCACGAGCTCGCCCGCGCGCGCGCGGTCGCGCACGTCCCACGACTGGGCGAGCGCGAACACCGCCGCCATCGCCAGCAGCACCGCCGCATCCGGGTGCTGGAGCCACGCGGTGAGCGCCGAGCAGGCGACCGCGATCCCGAACCAGCGCGTGAGCCCGATGCGCACCTGGCCGCCCAGTCGGTTGGCGGCGAGGGTGCGCTCGTGCGCGGCCCGCTCGCTCGCCTCCGCGGCGAGCCGAAGGGCCTCCGCGTCCGCGGGCCCGGCGTCCATCACCTGCAGCCCCTCCGGAGCGGGTGGGGCGAGGTCGTCCCTCGGCTCGTCGCCGCCCGAGCTGCCTTGATTCGCATCCATGGTCGCGCGAGCATAGGCGGTCATGCGTATCGACGTGAAGCTGTTCGCACAGGCGCGCGAGCGCGTCGGCAGCGCCGATGCGCGCCTCGAGCTACCCGTGGGCAGCCGGGTGGCGGACGCGCTCGCATCGCTCGAGCGCGCCTACCCGGCGCTCGCCGAGCTGCGCCCGCACCTCGCGGTGGCCGTGGACGGCACGCTCGCGCGCCTCGCCGATCCGCTCCCCGGGGACTGCGAGCTGGCGCTGCTGCCGCCGGTGAGCGGCGGCTGACGTGGCGTCGCGGCCTCCGCGCGCGCGCCGCGCGAGCGCGCCACGCGGGTCCACGCGCGTCGTGCCGGTGACGCCCGGGCGCTGGGCGGATCTCGAGACGCTGTTCGGCGAGAAGGGCGCGTGCGCCGGCTGCTGGTGCATGTGGATGCGGCTCCCGACCGCGGAGTTCCGGCGCGGCAAGGGCGCCGGCAACCGCCGCGCCCTGCGCGCACTGGTGGCGAAGCGCCCGCCCGGCTTGATCGCCTACGTCGGCGGGGAGCCGGCGGGATGGGTGGCGGTGGCGCCGCGCGAGGAGTACCTGCGGCTCGAGAACTCGCGCGTGCTCGAGCCGGTGGCGGGCGAGCGCGTGTGGGCGGCGCCCTGCTTCTTCATCAAGGCTCCCTATCGCGGCACCGGGCTCACCGCGGCGCTGCTCGAGGCCGCCGCCGCGCATGCGGCCAGGAACGGCGCGCGCGCGATCGAGGGCTACCCGAACGTGAACCGCGCCGAGCGCCAGCCGCCGGCGTTCGTGTGGTCCGGGTTCGAGTCCACGTTCCAGCGCGCGGGCTTCGAGGAGATCGCGCGGCGCTCACCCACGCGTCCGATCCTGCGCAAGGCGCTCGGCCGCCGTGGCGCCGCGAAGAAGGCGCGACGCGCCGGCTCGGCGTCGCTCGACGAACTCCGCCCGGCCCCTCGGGCCAGGCGCTCGTCCAGGAGCGAACATGCCTGAGCTGGTGCGCGCGCCGATCGACGTCCCGCCGCTGCTCGAGGCGGCGCGGCGGCCCGAGTGCGGCGCGATCGATCTCTTCCTCGGCACCACGCGCGACCATCACGAGGGCCGGCGCGTGCTGCGCTTGGAGTACGAGGCCTACGAGCGCATGGCGCTCGCAGCGCTCGCGACGCTCGAGCGCACGGCGTGCGAGCGCTTCCATCTCGGCCACTGCGCGATCGTCCACCGACTCGGGCTCGTGCCGGTCACCGAGGCGAGTGTCGCCGTGGTTACGAGCGCTCCGCACCGCGGCGCGGCGTTCGACGCCGCGCGCTGGGTGATGGACGAGCTCAAGCGCAGCGTGCCGATCTGGAAGAAGGAGCACTTCGACGGCGGCGACGCGCAGTGGGTGAAGGGACACCCGCTGCCGACCTAGGCTCCGGGGACTTCTTCCAGCGCCAACCGCGCTTCCTCGCGCACCCACGCGTCCGCGTCATCCCGTGCGGCGGTGTCGAGCGCGGCCGACGCCTCGCCGCGCATCGCGTCCGCTCCGGGCGAAGCGGCCGCGACCCGCCCCAGTGCCCACGCCGCATGGCCGCGCACGAGCGCGTCGCGGTCGTCACGCAGCGCACGTGCGAGCGGCGCGGCGAAGTCGGGCTCGCCGCGGTTGCCCATGGCCACGCACACGTTGCGCACGAACCCCGCGCGGTCGGCGCGCCGGATGGGGCTCGTGGCGAAGAGCGCGAGGAAGCCCTGCTCGTCGAGCGCGAGGAAGCGCTCGAGCGACCAGCCTTCGAGCTCGCGCGCGTGCAGCCGCGCCTCGCGCGCCGGAGGTGCGAAGCGATTCCACGGGCAGGCCTCCTGGCAGAGGTCGCAGCCGAAGATCCAGTCGCCCACGAGCGGCCGCAGCTCGCGTGGGATCGGGCCCTTGAGCTCGATCGTCAGGTACGAGATGCAGAGCCGCGCGTCCACCTGGTAGGGCGCGACGATCGCGCGCGTGGGGCAGGCGTCGATGCAGCGCAAGCAGGTGCCGCAGCGCTCCGCGACCGGCGCGTCGGGAACCAGCTCGCGGTCCACGAGCACCTCGCCGAGCAGGAACCACGAGCCCAGTGATTCCGAGAGCAGCCCCGCGTGCTTCCCGACCCATCCCAGTCCCGCGCGCTCCGCCCAGCCGCGCTCGAGGATGGCGCCCGTGTCCGAGTACCAGAGCGAGCCCGAGCCGGGGAAGAGCTCGCGCTGGATCCAGCGCTCGAGGGTGAGCAGCTTCTCCTTCATGATGCGGTGGTAGTCCTCGCCCGCGGCGTAGCGCGCGATGCGCCCGAGGCGCTGGTCGCGCGCGGGATCGCGGCCGGGCGGGTGGCAGAGCGCCACGCACAGCACCGCGCGCAGGTTCTCCACGAGCCGCTCGGGTTCGGCTCGGCGCTCGCGGTGCTTGCTCGAGGCGAGCCAGCTCATCTCGCCATGGCGGCCGGCAGCGAGCCAGGCTTCGTAGTGCTCGCGGGCCGCGAGCGCGTCCAGCGCGGCCACGCCAACGGCGTCGAAGCCCAGCTCGAGCGCGCGCGACTTGAGGCGCGCGGTCGGACCACGCTCCGCGTGCTCGGATCCGCGCGTCAGTCGTCGCTCTCGCCGGGCGGCTTCGCAGGCTTGGCCGGCTTGGGCTTGGTCCCGTGCTTGGGGTGCTTGTGGAGCGAATCGGGCGGCGCCGACTTGTTGAGAGTGTCGGACGGCGTCGGCGCGGGTTTGGTGCGCGGCGGCCCATAGGCCGGCGGCGGTGGCGCCGGCGTCGCCGGCGGGGTCTCCGGGCTCGCGCTTCCACGCTGGGGGCGCGCGGCGACGAACTCGCGCCGCGCCGCCTTCCACGCCCCCTCGGTGCGCGAGCTGAGCGCGGGGAGCGTGAGACTCGGCGGTGAACCCGTCATCGCCGGCCTGCGCGTCGGCACCGGCACCTCGACGCGGCCATCGCGCTCGTCGATCCGCAGCTGGTCCGCGGCCGCCGGGCCCAGCACCTCGCTCACGTCGGGCCCGGCGTTGTAGTAGACGCCGAGATAGGAGGTGGTGCGATCGATCGGCCTCAGCGTGCTGCCATCGTCAGGGATCGCCCGCACGTGCAGCGCGCTCGTGCTCGAGTTGCCCTGCGCCAGCGACTGCACCGGCACGTAAGTGAATGCGCCCCCGGGCGGCTCTCCATAGGTGGTGACCCCTGCAGGCGGCAGCGGCGCCCAACCCACGAAGTTGCCCACCTGCACCCACGCCACCCAGCTCGGCGCCCACGCGCCGTAGGGCTTCCACAACCAGCCCTGGAAGTCGTCGTAGAACCAGAAGCCATAGTGGTCCGTGATCCAACCGAACGGATCGTGCGACTCCCACACCCAGCCGAACGAGTAGGACTGCTCCCAGTGCCCATCCTGGTAGGGGCGCCAGGCGACGGTGTTCACGCGCGGCCGGAACACCCAGCCCTGGGGCTCGACGAGCACCCAGTCGCCCTCGCCCTCCAGCGCGTCGTAGAGCGGGCGCACCTCGGGGGCGAGCCCCATGCGCGCCGCCGGC
>DATLUU010000422.1:0-2992 GCA_035577885.1 Verrucomicrobiia bacterium | reverse complement strand
GGCGTCTCGCCCTTCATCCACGCTTCGAACTGCGGCAGGCTCGCGAACGACGGGATCGTGGGGTTGAGCAGCGGCCAGCGGTCGGCGCGGCCCCAGAGCACGCCCGTGCCGCGCGGCGCGAACAGCCACTTGTGCGTACCGGCGCTGAAGAAGTCCGCGCCCAGCTCGGCCGCGGAGTCGTCGATGCAGCCGAAGCCGTGCACGCCGTCCACGACCAGCAGCAGCTGTTTCTTGGGATCACGCTGCGCGTTCACCTGCCCGACCAGGAACCCGATGGCGCGGATCGGCAGCCGCACGCCGGTGCTCGAGTGCACCCACGTCACCCCGAGCACGCGCGTCTCGGGGCGGATCGCCTTCTCGATGCGCGCGACGACGTCGTCGGTGGTCGTCTTCGACGCGTCTTCGTAGAGCGCGACCCTTCGCGTCGTGGCGCCCGAGCGCAGCGCCGCCATGCGCACGGCCTCGTGGTGCGAGTAGTGATCGTGCTCGGTGACGAGGATCTCGTCGCCGGGTGCGAGCGGCAGGCCGTGGTAGACGAGCGCCAGCCCGGTCGTGGTGTTCTGCGTGAGCGCGATCTCCTCCGGCTTGGCGCCCATGTACGGCGCCGCCGCGCGGCAGACCTCGACGAGCGCGTTCCCGGTCTCGGACTCGAACATGCGCTGCTCGACCTGGAGGAACGGGCTCTCGTCGAGCGCGCGCCGGAACGCGGCGATGGCGTCGGCCACCGGCTTCGGGTGCGAGGTGATGAAGAACCCGGAGAAGTTGGCCTTGTCGCGCGCGAGCGGGAACAGCGCCTTCACCGCCGCCCAGTTCGAGAGGTCGGGCGTCGGCGGCGTGTGCTTCTGCACCGCGGCGAGCAGCCGGCCGGGTGCCAGCGCGGCCGCGGTGGCAGCCCCTGCGGTGGCGAGGAACGTGCGGCGGGAGACGTCCATGTGGTGGCCCTCCTCGAGTGAGAAGGCACCGTACCACGCGCGGGCGAGCGTTCGAGCGGGAAAACCTCTAGCTGTCGCCCACCCTCACCAGGTTGTAGAACTCGTCGTTCGTCTTGGTGCGGTTCAGGCGGTCGACGAGCTTGATCATCGCCTCCTGCGGCGGCATCTGCACGAGGATGCGACGGAGCGCCTGGAACGTGGAGAGCTGGTTCGGCGGGATCAGCTTCTCCTCCTTGCGCGTGCCGCTCCTCGGGATGTCGATCGCGGGGTAGATGCGGCGCTCGGCCAGCTCACGGGACAGGAAGATCTCGGAGTTACCGGTGCCCTTGAACTCCTCGAAGATGATCTGGTCCATGCGCGAGCCGGTGTCGACGAGCGCGGTGCCGATGATCGTCAGCGAGCCGCCGTTCTCGATCTTCCTCGCCGCGCCGAAGATCTGCCGTGGCGACTGCATGGCGTTGGAGTCGAGACCGCCCGACATCGTGCGCCCGCCGTTGCCGGCGGCGGCGTTGTAGGCGCGGGCGAGCCGCGTGATCGAGTCGAGGAGCAGGAGCACGTCCTTCCCCTCGAGCACCTCCCTCGCCACCTTCTGCATGCCGAGCTCGGTGGTCTCGATGTGCTCTTCCACGCTCATGTCGCTCGAGGCGGCGATCACCTCGGCCGGCGTGTTGCGCTTGAAGTCGGTGACCTCCTCGGGCCGCTCGTCCACGAGCAGCGCGTACACCTTCACCTCGGGGTGGTTGTGCGCCACCGAGGCGGCGATGGCCTGGAGGATGCGGGTCTTGCCCGCCTTGGGCGGCGCCACCAGGAGGCAGCGCTGTCCGCGGCCGATGGGGGCGATGAGATCGATGGCGCGTCCGGTGGTGCGGTCGCCGTACGGCGGATCGCCCTGGCCCGGCGGCAGCTCCATGACCAGGCGCTCGGTGGGATCGAGAGCGGCGCCGGCCTGCTGCAGCTCCTTCAACACATCGAGCCCGGGGCGCTGCGGGCGGCTCGGGCGACCGGGTCCGCCGCCACCGTCGCGACGCCCTCGGCGTCCGCGACGTCCACCCTGGTTGTACGGCTGCTGATAGCCACCCTGCGGTTGCTGCTGCTGTTGCTGTTGTGGGTTCATTCCTTGTGGTCTGCCGACGCGCGGACGACGCCTGCGTCGGCGGCCCTGCCTTTCATAGCGTTGGTCGTAGCCCATGCCCGGTGAGCCGTTGGGATACCCGCCGCCTCCCGCGTCATAGCCGCCGGGGTTTCCCGTCGGCGGCCCGGCCATGGGTGAGCTCGCGGGCCCGCTGGTCGGACTGATCGCGGGCGGCTCGCCCCCCGGTGGCTCGCTGCCGTAGCTCGGCGGCGGCGGGGAGAAATCGGCGGAGGAGCCCCCTCCGTAAGGGGACGCGGGTGCGTCGTAGGGCATCGCTTCGGGTGCTGCGCCCGGTGCGGGCGGTCCCTGCGGACGCAGGCCGCGGGGGCGGCGACGACGTGGTCTCATGACCTTCCTTCCGGCGCGCACTCGTGGTGCGCCGGGGTGGGACGTGTGCACAGCGTGGAGTGAGTTGGCCACGATGCTGCGCGGTGGAACCGGTGAGCGCTTCCGGGACGATGGCCGTGTTCCTTTCACGGTGCATCGCTCGCGCGGATCAGAACGCGCTCGCCTGCTGGCTGCCGGTGGGCGGCGCTTCTCTGCTCACCCCGGCATCACCGCTGCCCGACTCCCAAGGTGCGGGCTCGCGGTGCGGAATCGTTCGGCGACCAGGTCCGCTGCGGCCAGCGCCTGGCGCCATGGGCCTCGGCCTTCCGTTCCCTGACGCCCGAAGCTCCGAGCGAGGAACCTACACGCTCGCACGCCGTCGCGCCAACTGCGAACTCTGGCGCGGTTCGCGTGGCGAACCGGACGCGGGGGAGCATGTTCAGCGCGCGGCGACTGCTTGTTCCGCGGCTCCACCGCGAGGAAGGTGACGGGATGATTATCGGCAGGAGCGGCCCGGAAATCAAGTGGGGGTTCTGGCGCAGCGATCCGGGGCTCTCAAGGCCTTCGTCAAGGCACGCTCCGGGAGGGTGGGAAACGCACG
>DATLUU010000421.1:0-11062 GCA_035577885.1 Verrucomicrobiia bacterium | reverse complement strand
CCGAGCCTCGAGGACGTGTTCCTGAGCGTCGTCCGCGGCGAACGCGCGACCCGCACGGAGGCCCGGGCGTGAAACGCTACTTCGTGCTGCTCAGCTCGGCGCTCGCCGTGGGGCTCGTGCTCATGTTCGTCGCGCGCACCGTGCACATGCCGGCGCCCGCCGTGCCCCGGGTCGTCGAGATCCCGAGCGTGGACCTGACACTGACGCTGACGAAGCAGGGCCTCACACCCGAGAACAGCTCGGTGCCCAAGGACCATCGCGTGCGGCTCACCATCGTCAACCGCCGCCGCGATCGCGTGGGGCTCGCGCTCCACGGCTACCAGGACAAGCTGATGATCGGCTGGATCGACCCCGACTCGACGTGGCGCGGCGAGTTCCTGGCCGACCGCCCGGGCGAAGGGTTCGCGTGGATGCTCGAGGGCGAGCCGGTGGGGAAGCTCACGGTGCTGGGCTCGCATCTCGCGGACGGACACCGATGAGCGCCGCCCCCGGCCGCTGGCACCGCGTCGGTGTCGTCGCGCGCGAGGAATTCCGCCAGGCGTTGGAATCCCGCTGGCTCTTCGGCTTCACCGCGCTCCTCGCCGCGCTCGTGCTCGGACTCTCGTTCTTCGGCATGGCGCAGAGTCGCGAGGTGGGCTTCCAGGGCTTCGCGCGCGTGACGCTCTCGCTCATGAACCTGGTGCTGTTCATCGTGCCGCTGACCGGCCTGATGCTCGGCGTCACCAGCGTCACCGGCGGCTCGGGCGCGCTGCCGCTGTTGCTCGCCCAGCCGGTGAGCCGGCGCGAGGTGCTGACCGGCAAGCTCGTGGGCCTGGGCGGCGCGCTCACCGTGGCGCAGCTCGTGGGCTTCGGCGGCGGCGGCATCGTGGTGGCGCTCTCCGCGGGCGCCGACCAGGTGCGCGGCTTCGCCGCGCTCACCGGGCTCTCGATCGCGCTCGGCTGGTTGATGGTGTCGACGTCGCTGATGATCGCCGTGCTGCGACCCGACCGCTTGAAGGCGATGTCGACCGCGCTCTTCCTCTGGCTGCTGCTCGTGGTCGCCTACGACCTGGTCGTGCTCGGCGCCACCACGCTCCTGGGCGGCCTGCCGCTCCAGCGCGTGCTCGTGCCCGCGCTGCTCCTGAACCCGGTCGACATCGCGCGCGTGCTCACCACGCTCGCGGTCGGCTCGGGGGCGCTGTTCGGCCCCACGTCGGCGGTGCTGATGAAGCTCTCCGGCACCACCGCCGGCATCGGCCTGGGCCTGCTCGTGCTGATCGTCGAGACCATCGTGCCCGCCGCGATCGCGATGTGGGTGTTCCAGCGCCGCGACGGCTAGGAAACCGCTGCTCTATCCGTCTGAGCTACGGGGCCACGGGCGGGCGACTCTACTGCATCGCTTCGACTTGCGCGAGGCGGCTCTGGCACTGGATGAAGCACCGCTCAAGCGTTTGGCTGCGGAGTTGGCTACGGTCTCAGCGGTATCGCGACTTGAGCTGACCCCAGGACTCCTCCCTCGCCGGGATCGGCGATCCACCGTAGGTCCCCATGAAGCTCCATGTCGCCGCACCACCGTCCCGGTAGTACACGTCGCCATTCACAAGCACGACCGTTGTTGATGGCGGGACGTACCCCGCGTTGAACACCAACACAGATGCGATGTCTGCGCTGCCTGGGACCGCGTCCGGAAACGGACTCGCAGTAGGACCCTGATTTGTAATCACGAGGATTGTGCGGCCGATGACCGCTGCACTGGCCCCGCCCACGCCCGCGAAGTACCTGACTCCGCTGTTTTGTGCTCGCGCGGCCCGAAAACCAACACCGAGCGCAGCGCAGACGCACAGCAGTCCCATGCACACGTAGAAGAACTTCCTAGCCATGACTTCCTCCAGTTGTGCGCTCAGGACTTCCACCCGAGACGCGGCCGATGCGATGAGCTTCTGTCATGACCGCCTCATCCGTGAGCCTCGCGTACCGCTGCGTGGTCACGATGCTCGCGTGCCCGAGCACCTGCTGCAAGGCGGCCAGTGATCCGCCCCGCTCCAGCCACTGGCACGCGAACGTGTGTCGCATCTGGTGAACGTGGAAGCCCTCGATTCCCGTCAGCCTCCGAACCCGCTCTGCAAACGAGCCCGGTGAGCCGATCGCGTACGGCACGAGTCGCCCCACGCGCTGCCGGACCTCTCTAAGCAGGTCCGGCGCTAGCGGGACTCGTCTCAGAGCGACCCCGTGTCCTCGTCGTGCTGAAGCCGTATTGAGTCCGTGCTTTCGTTCTCCCATCATCATCTGCCTTAACTGTGCCGGTGACTGGCGCCGGCTTACCAGCTTGATGCTGCCGGTAGCCATTCCCTTATGAGGTGCGCCATGGCGTCAACCGCGGAATCCAGCGCGGCACATTGGCCCGAAAGCTCTCGTACTCCGTGCCGAATGTTTCCTTGAGCGTCGGTTCTTCGTACATCACCACAGCGACATGAAAAACAAGCCAGAGTAGCGCGCCATACCAGATGAGACGCCAGTCACCAAACAAAAGGGCCTGCCCAACAATGACTGCGACGACCGCGATGTAGATCGGATTTCGCACGTAGCGATAAAGGCCAGTCACTACGAGCTTTTGTGGCGGCGCGATCGGGGCGGGCGTCCCCAGTCCCTCCAGCGCAAAACGGGAAAATGAATCCACAAGTCCGGGCACTCCGACGATGATCAATATGCCGCCGAGGATGCGGGTTAGATCGAGGCCGAAAAAAGCTGGCCGAAATTCCCACTGCGTGACCCACCAGGGGATGAAGCCTGCCAGCATCAGCGGCGCAATGACGAAGAACAGAGCGGAGCCCAAGACAGCAATTACTTTCGACATTGCGTACTCCGGGACTACCGGCGCCGTGTGCTCGCGCGTTTTTCGAATTCGGCCGGACTGATCTGGCCGAGCGTCGAATGCCGTCGCCGCTGGTTATAGAACACCGCGATGTAATCGAACAACTCCGTCTTGGCCTCGCCACAACTGGCGAATCGGTCCGCGAGCTCGCTCTTCACCGTTGAGAAGAACGCTTCCATCACGGCGTTGTCATAGCAATTGCCGCGACGGCTCATCGAGCAGGTGGATCATGAGCGAGTGGAACGCCTTCTCCGCTGCGATGAAGCGAAACTTCACCGCCGCTCGTTCGCGTATCCAGCTTTCGAAAGATCTCCACGAAAGCGGATCAAGCGCACCTATCCCGCCAGTCCCCCGTTACTCCATACCTCCCACCCCACGCCCAGGAGTCCACGGCACGCCGGCGGCGTCCAGGTCCTTCTCCAGCGCGGGCAGGTCGCTACTGAGCAGCGCGTCCAGCTCGATGCGCAGGGCGTCGAAGTCATGCTTCGCGATGTCCAGGCTCCCGCGCAGGTTCGCGGTCGGGCCGTAGGTCGCGCTCGATCTCGAGGCGGCGCTCAGCCGATTCACAATGGCGATCGGACCGCCTTCGTTGAAGTTGTCCTCGCGCTCCCTGTCGCCCGAGAGGCGCAGGTCGAGCTCGGCGAGCTTCCGTTCAATGGCGCGAACGCGGTCGTCCAGCTTGCCGTCGCGCGCGCTCGATCGGACGAGCGCTTCCTTGATGGCCTTTACGCGCACGTTGGCGCTGGCAATGGCCGCGATCGCACCTCGCATGGCGCGGTCAAGGCCGCTCACCTGTTCCCAATACGCCACCACGTCGCTCACCGGCGCGCCGGTCAGCGTGCCCTTGCGCATGTCCACCACCTCGAACCTCTGCGGGCCGGCGAGCTCGGTGAATACTCCGTCCACCCGCTTGGCCAGGCTCACGGTGTAGGTGCCGGGCGGCGCCAGCCGGCCGCGTGGCGGGCGGCCTCCCTCCTCGTCGTTCACCGGCGCGCTGCCGCCGGGCTCCACCGTGGGGTAGGTCAGGTCCCACGCCACCCGCTGGAAGCCGGCCTTTACGGGGCCGAGCACACGTCGCACAACGTCTCCCTTGCTGTCGCGCACGGTGCAGATGATCGTCGGGTCCTCCTCGTTGGCCTCGGCGCGCAGCGCATCCCAGCCGGGCGACGGCGTGTCGCCGCCGGCCTTCTCAATGGCCTTCTCCTTGTCGCGCCGGGCGGCCTTCTTCGTCTTTAACTCGTCCTTCAGGTAGTACGTGAACACGGCTCCAAAGGGCGGGTTAGGCGCGTTGTAGTACGCGTCGCCCTGGAACGCCTTCTCGCTCCCGCCCAACACGCGGCGCTCCACGTACCGGAGCGTGGTGCGCGGAGCGAACAGCACGGCATCCTTGGCCAGCATCTCGGGCGTCGCCTCACGCAGCGGCGTGTAGTCATCGAGGATGTAGAAGCCACGCCCGAACGACGCCGCCACCAGATCGTTCTCGCGCCGCTGGATTGCGAGGTCGCGGAACGGGATCGTGGGAACGTTGCCCTTCAGTTTGGTCCACGTGCCGCCGCCGTCGAGCGTGAAGAACACGCCGAACTCGGTGCCCGCGAACATGAGCCCGGGCTTCACATGGTCCTGCACGATGCGCCAGACGATGTGGCGCGGTGGCAGCCCGGTGGCGATGCTTCGCCACGTCCTGCCGCGGTTGGTGCTCTTGAACAGGTAGGGCGCGAAGTCGCCGGTCTTGTGCTGGTCCACGGCGGCGTACAGCGTGTTCTTGTCGTGGCGGTCGGCCTTCACGTCGTTCACGAAGAACAGGTCCTTCACGCCGGGCAGGTGTTCGGTTCTCTGCCAGTGGGCGCCGCCGTCTTCCGTCACCTGGATCAGGCCGTCGTCGGTGCCGGCCACCAATAGCCGCGCATCGAGCGGCGACTGGTCCAATGCGGTGATCGTGCCGTACTTGGCCATCGCGAGCAGGTCCCACATGGCATCGTAGCTCCACACGCGCCCCATCATGGGCTGATGCAGGCGGTCGATGCCGCGCGTGAGGTCTCCGCTCAGGGTGCGCCACGAATCACCCCGGTCGTCGCTCCGCCACACGCGCTGGCTCGCGAAGAACAAAGTCTTCCCACCGTGCGGACTCACCACGATGGGCGCGTCCCAGCCGAAGCGCTCCTCGGGCTCGCCCTTGGCGGGCTGCGGCTGGATGAACACCGACTCGCCGGTCTTTCGGTCGAAGCGCACCATGTTCCCGTTCTGCGATTCCGAGTAGACGATGTTGGCGTCGTCCGGGTCGGTGGCCGGCATGTAGCCGTCGCCACCGCTCGTCACGAACCAGTCGCTGTTGCTGATGCCGTGCACCTTGTCGGTGCGCGACGGACCGCCGAGAGTATTGTTGTCCTGCGCGCCGCCGTACACGTTGTAGAAGGGCAGGTCGTTGTCGAGCGCCACCTTGTAGAACTGGGTCACCGGCAGGTTGCCCACGAAGCGCCAAGTCGCACATAGGTCGCGCGACTCGTACAGGCCGCCGTCGCAGCCGGCCAGGACGAAGTTGGGGTCGTGCGTGTCAAAGGCCACGGCGTGGTTGTCCACGTGCTTGAACCTGCCCTCCACGCTGCGAAACGTCTTACCGCCGTCCTCGGTGCAGCGCAGCCGCACGTCGGCCATGTACACGCGGTCAAACTGGTGCGGACTCGGGAATAGCTCCTGGTAGTAGTGCGGCCCTGTGCCACCGGCGATCGCGTCGCTGCGCTTCTCCCACGAGCCGCCGGCGTCCGCCGAGCGCCAGAACCCGCCCTTCCGGTGCGCCAGCTCGATGGTGGCGTACACCACGTCGGGGTTCTGGGGCGAGATCGCGAGCCCGATGCGGCCCATCTGCTCGTCGGGCAGGCCCTTTTCCAGCTTCCGCCAGGTCTTGCCGCCGTCCACGGACTTATGGATCGCCGACTCCGGCCCGCCATCGATCAGCGCGGCCACGGTGCGGAGGCGTTGGTGCGTGGCGGCATACAGCACGTCGGAGTCGCGCGGGTCCATGACCACGTCGGTCACGCCCGTGAACGGCCCGCCACCCAGCACGCGGTTCCAGGTGGCGCCGCCATCGGTGGTCTTGTAGAGCCCACGGTCCCCACCCCCGGACCACAGCGGGCCCTGTGCCGCCACGTACACGACGTTCGAGTTCCTGGGATCGACCACGATCTTCCCGATGTGCTCCGACGCGTCGAGCCCCATCTTCTTCCAGCTCGCGCCCGCATCGAGGCTCCGGTACACGCCGTCGCCGAACCCCACGTGGCGACCGCCCACGTTCTCACCGCTTCCCACCCAAACGACCTCGGGATGGCTGGGGTCGATGGTGACGCAGCCCACCGAGTACGAGGCCTCCTTCTCGAACACCGGTTGCCAGGTGGTGCCCGCGTTCGTGGTCTTCCAGAGACCGCCGCTGCCCACCGCCACGTACCAGATGTCGTGGTCGTTGGGGTGGATGGCGATGTCGATCACGCGGCCCGAGGTCATGGCCGGCCCGATGTTCCGAAACTCAAGCCCCTTGAAGGGGTCCTTCTTGTCCTTCTTCTCGGGCGCCGCAGCAGTGCTGCCAGGCTTGGGCCCGGCAGCACCGGCGATTGAGAACGACAGGGCGAGCGCAAGCACGACGGGCAATGCGAGGGCGCGGCGCATGGCAGCCTCCGAGGGGATTTCGGATGCATGGGGACGTGGGACTCGAGCGCTCACGCGCGGTGCCGCGCGGGCCTCGCGGCCGGGCAGTCTGCCACAGACTGCCTCGGAGGCCGCACTGATTACGAGATCGCGAGTGCGATGACGCCCGCGGCGAACGCCGCAGCAGCGACCAGCCGCCGTCGCCGGTCGCCCTCCCCCAGCACGCGGCCGCCGAGCCAGGCCCCGATCAGGATACTCACCTCGCGCGCGGGCGCGATGTGGCCGACGTCGCCCTTGCGGAGCGCGAGCAGGATGAGGATGTAGCTCAGGGGCGAGAGGAGCGCGATGCCGATCACGCGCGCGCGCTGCGTCTTCCATAACGAGGCGATCTCCGCGCGCTGGCCCATGGCGAGCGGCGTCAGCGTGAGCACGCGCACCACCTCGCCGGCCCAATAGAACACGAGCGGCGGCACGCCCGCACGCTTCACTCCCCAGCCGTCCCAGAGCGTGTAGATGGCGATCGAGACGCCGGTGGCGAGCCCGTAACCCACCGCGGCGGCCGCATGCCCGCGCACGCCGCGCACGGCCGGCGCGGTCATCACCGCCACGCCCGTGACCACGAGCAACGCGCCGGTGACCGACAGCCACGTCGGGTGCTCGCCGAAGAGCGCCACCGCGCCCGCCGTGGCGAGCAGTGGCCCGGTGCCGCGCGCGAGCGGGTAGACGAGCGAGAGATCGCCCGCGCGATAGCCGCGCAGCAGCAGGAAGAAGTAGCCGACGTGGATCCACGCGCTGCCAAGGATGAGCGCCATCGCGGAAGCTGTCGGCGACCAGTGCGTATGCGCCATCGTGGCCACGGCGAACGGCGCATAGCAGACCGACGAGATCGCCGTGAGCAGCCACAGCAGCGAGGCCTGCCGCACCGCCGGGCCCAGCTGCTTGGTCCACAGGTTCCAGGTGGCGTGGACGACAGCCGACGCCAGCACCAGCCCGAGGACGAGGAGCGGCAATCAGTCGTCCAGCGTGAACGCGAAAACGGGACGCCCGCCGAGCGAGGTGCGGAACGCCCACAGGGCCAGCGCCAGGATCACCACGATGCCGAGCACCGCCTGGAACGCGTACGGCGACGACGAGGAGAACGGCAGCGGCGTGAGCTGGAGCAGGCCGCGCGCGAGCCACGACGCGATCAACGCCAGGAGTCCGTACCGCGTGATGAGCCACGCGGTCATCACTCCGTAGATCATCGCGTTCGGCAGTTCGAGCACGGGGTTCTCGCCGCCCAGCGCGCGCAGGGTGATGAACACGGCGAGCGCGATCGCCGCGGGCAGCGGGTGCCGGAACAGCAGGCGCAGCAGGAACCAGCTGCCGAACACGGCGAACGCCGGGATCAGGATCTCGCCGGGCAGGTCGAGCAGCGTCCCCAGCAGCATGCGCCCGCCGGCGAGGACCGCGGGGTTGGGCGGGATGGGCGTCTGGCCGTGGAAGGCGATCCACGACGGCAGCGCGTTCACCACCGCGAGCGCGAGCATCCCGATGCCGCCGAACACCACGCCCACGAGCACGTCGCGCCCCACGCGCGCGTCGCGGAAACGTCCCTGCAGCACGCGCGCCCAGCCGATCATCAGCTCGGGCGTGTGCCGGCGCACCAGGGGTTCGACCGCCAGGTAGAGCAGGAACACGAACCACGCCTGCACCAGGCCCAGCCCCGACGCGATCGCGAAGCCGTCGAACTCGTGCTGGAGCTCGGGCGTGTGGTGAGCGACCGCCGCCCAGTGGAGCATGCGGCAGACGAGCATGAAGCCACCGAGCCGCGCACCGCCGCGCCAGTCGCCACGGCCGCCCGCGAGCCGGCGGCGGCCGATGACCGACGCGAACACGATCGTCACGGTGATGAGCAGCAGCACGATGCCGCCCGAAAGCATGCTCCCGATGCTCACCCGAGCCGCCTCCATGCGCAGCGGGCGGTCCCAGGGCCCGCGCACGCTGAACGACACCGGGCGTCCGCGCCACCAGGCCGCGGTGACGCGGGCCGTGGCCCCGGGGACCCAGGGATACGGCCCCACCCACTCGCGGCGGAGATCGAACGCGGGGAGCGGCACCCACACCGGCGACACCTCGCGGAACGTCGCGGTGTCGAGGCCGGCGAGCGCGAACAGCTCGCCCACGCCGGGCGTCGCGGTGCCCGCGGACGACGAATCGAGCTGCGGCGGCATGATCGTGAGCCCGCGCAGCCGGCCCTTCGCGTCCACGGCCATGCCCACCATGCCCGAGATCGACTGCGGCGGGTCCTCGCCGGTCACGGTGGGGTTGGCCGCGGGCAGCATGAGCCGCGGACTCTGCCGGTAGGTGAGCACGAGCGGCGGCCCCGCCGCCTCGAAGTCCCGCCGCCAGTGCGTCGAGAGCTCGTTGTGCGCGCGCCAGCGCATCGGCTCGTAGTCGCGACCGAGCCAGGAGAAGTGGTCGCGCGGCGCGGTCGTGTAGCCGATCCGCGCCAGGATCTCCCGCGCGCGCGCCTCGAGCACCTCGGGGCTGTTCGTGAACGGCGCGAGCCCCAGGTCGTTCGCGGCCGGGGCGATCGCCAGCATCGCGGCGAACAACACCGCGAACCCCGCGAGCCAGGCCCATGCCGCCCGCGCCTCGAGCGCGCCCTCGCCGCCCGAGTCCGCCACCATCTGCGGCGATGGCGTCTCGCCCGCGGCCAGCGCGGCCGCGACCGGGTCCCCGCCCGGCAGCGATGCCGCGAGCCCCAGGGCCGAACGCGGGCGCTTGGCCGGGTCCTTCTCCAGGCAGCGGAGGATCGCGCGCGCCACCGGCTCGTCGACGTCGCGCTCGATCTTCTCCGGCGAGGCGGGCTCCACCTGCGAGTGCTGCGACTTCCAGCCATCCCACGTCGTCGCATCGAGCGCGCGCCTGCCGGTGTAGGTCTCGTAGAGGATCAGGCCCAGCGAGTAGAGGTCGGTCTGCGGCGTCGCCGGCCGGCCGTCGAACTGCTCGGGTGCCATGTAGGCCGGCGTGCCCACCACCTCGGTGGCGCCGCCGTCCTGCGGCCGCACCGCGAGGCCGAAGTCGGTGATGCGCGCGCGGCCTTCGCCATCGATCATCACGTTCGAGGGCTTGAGATCGCGATGGATGATATCGTGATCGTGCGCCGCGGCGAGCCCGGCGCAGAGCTGGCGCGCCACCTGGTCGGCCTTGGCCCGCGGCAGTCGGCCGATGCGCTTCAAGAGCGTCGAGAGGTCTTCGCCGTCGACATACTCCATCGACAGGAAGAGCTGGCCGCCCACCTCGCCGATGTCGTAGACGCGGCAGATGTTGGGGTGCGAGACCTGGCGCGCGTTCCGCACCTCGCCGCGGAAGCGCTCGAGCATGTCGGGCCGCTCGGCGAGTGCTCGGCCGAGGAACTTGAGCGCCACCGGCTGCGAGAGCTGGAGGTCGTCGGCGCGGTAGACCTCGCCCATGCCGCCGCGGCCGAGGAGCCCGATCACCCGGTAGCGTCCGGCGAGCACCTCGCCGGGCTGGAACGCGGCGCCCCCGAAGCTCCCCGAGGAGTCGAGCCGGCCGATCGGGGTGGCCGTGCCGGAACGGGGCTGGGACCCCCCGGACGAGGGCGGCGGCCCGACCGCGGTGGGCGCCTGCGAGACCGAGCTCTGGGCCGCGCCACAACCGGGGCAGAAGCGCGACTCGGTGGGGATCTCGGTGCCACAGTGCGGGCAGCGGGCCATGGCTCGCATCCTATGCGGGCCGGGAGAGGGGCCGCCAGCGCTCCGCCCCGCACCCGCCCCGCGAAACCCCGCCCCGGGCCGGTTCGTATCCAGAGCACGAGGCTTTCGGCCGCACGCTCGCTGCCCGCCCCGGTCCCCATGACCCTCCGGAGGTCGCCATGAAGCTGGCGCTCACCCTGGCCGCGCTCGCCGTGTTCGCAGCCCCGCCCGCGCGCGCGGCGTTGCTCGCCACCGACCCACACACCTACCCGGTCACCGCGAAGCACCGCATCCGGCTCGAGTTCCCGGTCGGCCAGCTGAGGGTGGTGGCCAGCGATGGCTCCACGGTGCGCTTCGATCTCAAGGTGCGTTGCAAGCACGCGACGGACGAGCGCTGCGAGGAGATGGCGAACCACCTCATCCTCGACAGCGACGACGTCGGCGGCACGCTGCACCTGAAGCTCCACAAGTACCCGGAGTGGAACAACCACGGCATGGAGGTGATCGGCCAGCTCTCGGTGCCGCGCGCGCTCGCGGTCGACATCGAGATGGGCGTGGGCGAGCTGGACATCGATGGCCTGGAGGGCGACCTCGACGTGGAGCTGGGCGTGGGCGAAGCCGACATCCACGCCTCGCGCGCGCTCGCGAACCACGTCTCGGTGGATGCCGGGATCGGCGATGCCGAGATCCGAGTCGGCGGCTCGAGCACGAGGAGCCGCAGCTTCATCGGCTCGCACGCGGTGTGGACCGGCGCGACCACACAGGGCACGGGCCGCGACGGGCACTCGGCGGTGCGGCTCCACGTCGGCGTCGGCGACGCCACGGTGAGGCTCGAGTAGCGGACAGGCGGCACGCGCCCCGGCACCGGGTCGTC
>DATLUU010000420.1:0-3664 GCA_035577885.1 Verrucomicrobiia bacterium | reverse complement strand
TACTGGTCGCGGATCTCGGCCACGGTGGTGTTGCGGATGTCGGGCGTGAGCGAGGAGCCCATGACCCGGCTCACCGCGGCGACGATCTCGAGCACGCTGAGCGGCTTTTCGGCGGAGAAGTTGAACGCCTCGCCGCGGACTTCGGGACGCTCGACGTTCTCGGCCAGCAGCACGTAGGCGGCGACGACCTCCTTCACGTAGACGTAGTCGCGCGTCAGCTTGCCGTCGCTGCGGATGATCGGGCGCTCGTTGTTCAAGAGCCAGCGGATCGTGCCGGGCACGATGCGGTCCCAGTTCAGGTCGCCGCCGCCGTAGATGTTGCCGCAGCGCGCGATCGTCGCCGGCAGGCCGTAGGTGACCACGTACGAGCGGGTGAGGTAGTCGGTGCAGAGCTTCGACACGTCGTAGGGGTACTTGGCGTCGAGCCGCGTCGCCTCCGTGTAGGGCAGCGCCTTGGCGTCGCCGTAGGCCTTGTCCGAGGAGGCGACGACGATGCGCCGCACCTGCTCGCCCAGCCGCCGGCACGCCTCGAGCACGGTGTAGGTGCCGCGCACGTTCGACTCGAACGTTTCGTAGGGGTCGCGCCAGGCGGCGCCGACCTGCGTCTGCGCGGCGAGATGGAACAGGGTGTCGCAGCCGTTGTGGTTCAGGGCGCGCAGCACCGTGCCCAGGTCCTCGACCACGCCGTTCACCACGGTGACACGGGTCACGTCGCCGCTGCGGATCAGCTCGCTCTGCGGATCCCAGTCGCGTGCCAGCGCCACCACGTCGGCGCCCTTCGCGAGCAGGTCGCGGACCAGCCAGCCGCCGACGAGCCCGGTGGCCCCGGTCACGAGCACGCGGCGGCTCTTCCATGCGCCCGCCTCACGGCTCGCCGGGGTGCTCACGCGGACCCCCGGCGCCACGGCGCGCGGCCGCTCTCCCAGAGCGCGGTCAGCGTGCGCACGTCGCGCAGCGTGTCCATGCACTGCCAGAAGCCCTCGTGCTTCCACACCATCAGCTGCCCCTCCTCGGCGAGCGGCTCGAGCACGTCGCGCTCGAGCACGGTCTCGTCGCCGGCGATCCGGTCCACCACGGCGCGCTCGAACACCATGAAGCCGCCGTTGATCCAGCCCTCCTTCAACTGCGGCTTCTCGTCGAAGCGCTCGACGCGCTCGCCGACCACGTTCATCTCGCCGAAGCGGGCCGGCGGATGCACGCCGGTCACGGTGGCGAGCTTGCCGTGGGCTTTGTGGAACGCGACCAGGCCCTTCAAGTCCAGGTCCGAGACGCCGTCGCCGTAGGTGAGCATGAACGGCCCATCGCCGAGGTACCTCGCGGCGCGACGCACGCGACCCCCGGTCTGCGTGTCGGCGCCCGTCTCCACCAGCTGCACCTTCCAGTCGTGCGGCGGCTCGCCTTGGCGCGACACCGAGCCGTTCGCGAAGTCGATCGCCAGGTCGCCGCCGAGCGCGCGCCAATCCATGAAATGGCGCTTGATCATGTCGCCCATGTAGCCGAGGCAGATGACGAAGTCGCGGTGGCCCGCGGCCGCGTAGATCTCCATGATGTGCTGGAGGATCGGGCGATCGCCGATCTCCACCATCGGTTTGGGCTTGAGGCTGGTCTCTTCCGACAGCCGGGTGCCGAGGCCGCCGGCGAGGATGACGGTCTGCATGGACCTCCGATGCAGCGATGGCGCGCGGACGTTGGGAGTCGCCGGAAAAGAGCGCGCGCGACCGTAGCATCGCGCACGCGGCCCGGGCAAGAGAACGCGCTATCGCGTAGGGTCTCGCGCCACGATGACCTGTGCTGGATCTGCGCCACCGCCCCCGCCGGCGTCCCGCCTGCGATGGTGGAGCGTGCCCGCCGTGTTTCTGCTGGCGCTCGCGGCCTATTGCGCCGGGGTGGCGCCCGGGCTGCTGTGGGGCGACAGCGCCGAGATGCAGGTCCTCGCCGCCCTGGGCGGCGTCGCGCACCCCACGGGCTATCCGCTGTTCACGCTGCTCGCGCGCGCGTTGGTGATCGTGACCGGCGGCCCGCCGGCGTTCCTCGCCAACCTGTTCTCGAGCCTGTTCGCCGCCGCGACGCTCGCGCTCCTGACGGCGTTCCTCCTGAAGCGCGGCGTGCGCACGCCGGCGGTGCTGGCGGCGGCACTCGCCTGGGGGCTGTCGTTCACGTTCTGGACCACGTCGCACCGCGCCGAGGTCTACTCGCTCGCCACGTTGGTGGCGCTCGGCGGACTGTGGTGCGCGCTCGCAGCCATCGAGCGCGGCGCGCGCACGGCGCGCCTTGTCGCCGGGTTCCTGCTCGGGCTCACGCTCGCAGGCCACATGGCGTTCGCGCCGTTCGTGATGGTGGCGGGGTTGGTGCTCGCCTGGCGCGTCCCGCGCGCCGGCGTGCTCTGGATCGCCGACGAGCTGGCGCTCCTCGGCACGTTCCTGCTCGGCCTCTCCCCCTACCTCTACCTGCTCTGGGCCGACGGCCACCGGATCGGGTTCGACTACCTGGACCTGGTCGTGGCCGCCCGCTGGCCGGTGCCCCCCGTACCCGGGACGTTCCGTTCACTGTCGGGCCGCTTCTGGTGGCTGCTCGCGTCACGGAACGAGTACCCGCCGATGCCGTTCCAGATGCCGCTCTACCTGCTGGGGAAGAACGTCTCCGACATCTCGTTCCTGCTGTCACTCTTCGAGCTGGGTCCGATCACCGCGGCGGCGGTCGTGGCCGGCATCGTCGCGCGCTGGCGCGCGAACTCCGGCGAGACGCGGCTGCTGCTCGCGCTCGGCCTCGCCTCGATCGTGTTCTCGCTGTTCACGTCGGGCTACAGGATCCTGTCGGTGTTCCTGATCCCCTGCTACCTCGTGTGCGCGGTGTTCGCGGGGCACGGGCTGGACGCTGTCTTCCGTGCGCTCGCACGCCGGCGCGGCAGCGTGGTGGCGGCTGCGGTCGTGCTCGCGCTGCCGCTCGTGAGCCTCGTGGTCGCGCATGCCTCGCGGCTCGCGACGTACGAGCATCCGCTCGGGCCCTTCCGCTCGAGCGTGCTCGAGGAGGACGGCATCCAGCAGCGCGGGATGATCCCCACGTTCGCGGGCTACGACGAGGCGCGGCGCTTCGTGGAGTCGGCGTCCACGCGCTTTCCCGACAGCGCGCTCGTGGTCTCCGAGTGGCACGAGCTGATGGCGCTCGAGTACCTGCAGCTCGTCGAGCACCGCCGCACCGACCTGACGCTCCAGCCTTCGGGCTACCCGGCGCTGCTCGCGAAGGTGGCGGAGTGGCAGCGCCGCTACCCGCCGCGGGAGCGTCCGGTGGTGGTCGTGGGGCCGTTCACGCAGATGAGCGTCCACTTCGATCACGTCGACACGCTGCGGCTCGCGACCGGGCAGCCGGTGTGGATGGCGCGCACGCCGCTCGTGCGGCTGGACCAGCCGTGGCAGCCGCCGCCCAAACCAAAGGCTCAGCGCCGATGACGGCGCCGCCAGGAGCGCGACCGCTCTCCCGGCGGGATCCAGTTCTCAATCGAGCTTCACCGTCCGCACCGTCTGCCCGCCGCCCGCGCCCTCGAGCCGGTACCAGTAGACGCCGGCCGAGACCGGCCGGCCGCCATCATCGCGCCCGTCCCAGGTGACGTTGTAGCTCCCCGGCATCTGCGTCGCGCCGTTGACGAGCGTGCGCACCGAGCGTCCCT
>DATLUU010000419.1:0-2911 GCA_035577885.1 Verrucomicrobiia bacterium | reverse complement strand
CGAGTCCGGCTGCTCGTCCATGACCTCGTTGTACTGGTCCTCGGTGATGATCTCGCGCTTCTTGAAGCCGGTCTTCCCCGGCTCGATCACCACATACGATTCATAGTAAAGAATGCGCTCGAGGTCGCGGATGCTCATGTCGAGCAGGTGCCCGATGCGGCTCGGCACGCCCTTGAAGAACCAGATGTGCGACACCGGAACGGCCAGCTCGATGTGGCCGAGCCGCTCGCGGCGCACCTTCGCCTGCGTGACTTCCACACCGCAGCGATCGCACACCACGCCGCGGTAGCGGATGCGCTTGTACTTGCCGCAGTTGCACTCCCAATCCTTGACGGGACCGAAGATCTTCTCGCAGAACAAGCCGTCCTTCTCGGGCTTGAACGAGCGGTAGTTGATCGTCTCCGGCTTGGTCACTTCACCGTGCGACCAGCTCCGGATCACATCCGGCGACGCGAGCCGGATGCGGATCTGGTTGAAGTTGATCTTGCGGCGCTGATCGCGATCGTCGAAGCGGCCGAACCCCATGCGGGTGGTCGCAGCGTTCAGTGTCGCCTGCAGGTCGGTGTCCTGGATCATTTCGGTACTCCCTTTATGTCCCGCCCGCCGCCCCGGGCCCGCTCGAGCGAGCCTCCAGGGAGTGGCGAGTCGTCACATTCAAGACATCACGGAAAGATCGACTAGGTCGTCTCTTCGAACTGCACTTCGAGACACAGGCTCTGGAGTTCCTTCACCAGCACGTTGAAGGATTCCGGCGTGCCGGGCTCGGGCGGGTTCTCGCCCTTGACGATCGCCTCGTAAATGCGCGACCGGCCGCCGACGTCGTCGCTCTTCACCGTCAACAACTCCTGAAGCGTGTAGGCCGCTCCGTACGCCTCGAGCGCCCACACTTCCATTTCGCCGAAGCGCTGGCCGCCGAACTGGGCCTTGCCCCCCAGGGGCTGCTGCGTGACCAGCGAGTACGGACCCGTCGAGCGCGCGTGGATCTTGTCATCCACGAGGTGAGAAAGTTTCAACATGTACAAATAGCCCACCGTGACGCGCTGATCGAACGAATCGCCCGAGCGCCCGTCGTGCAGGTCGACCTTGCCGTCCTCGGGCAGGCCGGCCAGCTTGAGCTCGCTCTTGATCTCCTCGACCGTGGCCCCGGCGAACACCGGCGTCGCGCAGTTGTAGCCCAGCGCGTGCGCCGCCCAGCCGAGGTGCGTCTCGAGGATCTGGCCGATGTTCATGCGCGAAGGCACGCCGAGCGGGTTCAAGACGATCTCCACCACCTCGCCGTTCGGCAGGTAGGGCAGGTCCTCTTCCGGCACGATGCGCGCGACGACGCCCTTGTTGCCGTGACGGCCGGCCATCTTGTCGCCGACCGACAGCTTGCGGCGCTTCGCGATGTACACCTTCACCAGCTTGACCACGCCCGGCGGCAGCTCGTCGCCGCGCGTCACCTTCTCGATCTCCTTCTCCAGCTCCTTCTCGCAGCGGGTGAACGCGTTCTGGGCGCTGTTCATCGCCTTCCAGAAGCGCTCGTTCACGCGCTCGTCCTCGGTCACCGGCGTTCCCCACGCCAGGTCGTCGAGGTCGATCTCCTGCAGGAAGTCGGTGGAGACCTTGCGGCCCTTGCGAGCGATCGGCTCGCCCGAGGACGCGCTCTTCAGCACGTTCACGAGCTGCTCGTCGAGGATCTGCTTGGCGTTCGAGAGCCGCACGTCCGCGATGCGCTCGCGCTCCTTCTTCGACTCGCGGCGCAGCTTCTCGATCTTCTTCTTCTCCTGCACCTTCGTGCCCTCGTCCTTCTCGCGGCGCGAGAACACCTTGATGTCGATGACGATGCCGTCCATGCCCGGAGGCGCCTTGAGCGACGCGTCACGCACGTCGCCGGCCTTGTCCCCGAAGATGGCCTTCAGCAACCGCTCTTCCGGCGACAGCTCCTGCTCGCCCTTGGGCGTCACCTTGCCGACCAGGATGTCGCCCTGGCGCACGCGGGCGCCGATGCGGACCACACCCTCCTCGTCGAGGTTCTTGACCGCCTCCTCGGAGACGTTCGGGATCTCGCGCGTGATCTCCTCGACACCGCGCTTGGTGTCGCGGACCTGGAGCTCGAACTCCTCGATATGCACCGAGGTGAAGACGTCGTTCTTGATGAGCTTCTCGCTCACCAGGATGGCGTCCTCGTAGTTGTAGCCGCCCCACGGCATGAACGCCGCGAGCACGTTGCGCCCGAGCGCCAGCTCGCCCTCGCGCGTGGCCGGGCCGTCGGCGACGACCATGCCCTTCTTCACCCTCTGGCCCTCGGTCACGACCGGGCGCTGGTTCAGGCACGTGTCCTGGTTGGACCGCCGGAACTTGGTCAGCCGATAGATGTCGAGGTTCGGCTGCTCCGAGTAGTCGAACTGCGGCTCGTCCTCGTCGCGCTCGTAGCGGATGGCGATCATCTCACCGGAGACGAACTCCACCACGCCCGAACGGCGCGCGAGCACCAGTGCGCCCGAGTCCTCGGCGACCTTGTCCTCGAGACCGGTGCCCACGAGCGGCGCCTCGGTGACCAGCAACGGCACCGCCTGGCGCTGCATGTTCGAGCCCATGAGCGCGCGGTTGGCGTCGTCGTGCTCGAGGAACGGGATCAGCGCCGCCGCCGGCGACACGAGCTGGATCGGCGATACGTCCATGTAGTCGACTTCCTGCCGCTCCACGGTCGGATACTCGCCGCGCGAACGCACGGTGAGCGTCGGCTCGTCGAGCTTGCCGCTCTTCTTGTCGAACGGCGTGTTGGCGGGAGCGATACGCGCCCGGTCCTCGACGTCGGCGGCAAGGAATTCCGGCTTCTTGCGGTCGACGAGGCCCGACTGCACACGGAAGTACGGCGTCTCCAGGAACCCGAATTCGTTCACCTTGGCGTAGGTCGAGAGCGACGAGA
>DATLUU010000418.1:0-8631 GCA_035577885.1 Verrucomicrobiia bacterium | reverse complement strand
GGTCGCGCGGTCGAGCAGGTCGGCGCCCGGGTCGTCGAGGGCGTTCTTGCGTGATTCCAGCGACAAGCAGGCCTCCAGTCGGCACTTGGGAGGCGGGGGCCGCGCGCACCCCGCAGCTTCGCGAGCCGAAGGACTCTACGGTCGCCCGCGGCCGAGCGTCAAGCCGGCGCGCACGCAGCGCAACAGACCGTGCCGCGCGCGCGCACCAGCATCTCCGCGGGCCGGCCGCAGCTGGGGCAGGGCGGCAGCGCCGGCTGGCCACGCGCCACGTTCACCGGCCCCTTCACCTTCACGCGCATCGCGCCCGAGCGGAGCTCCTGCTCGAGGTCGGCGACCGGCCACGACCACTCCTCGATGCCCCACAGGCGCACCTCGGTGCGCATCTCCCAGCGCTGCCGCACCTCCGCCGCACGCCGCTCCCATTCGAGCTTGAGCGACATGGCGTCGCCGTGCTCGAGCTCGTGCTCGTCGTGGCCGGCGCGGCGCCGCATGCGCTCCTCCTCCTCCTCGATGCGCGCGGAGAAGAACGAGCCGAGCCGATCCAGCTCGTCGTCGCGGAGCCGGCCCACGGAGACGGCCCACTCGCGCTCGCGCTCCTCGGCCAGCGCTTCGAGCGTGTCGCGCGCGGCCTGGAGCCAGCGCTCGCGCAGCTCCGGCTCGAGCTCTTCGGGCATCTGGTAGAGCCCCTCGCGCGGCCGCACCTCGGGCACCTGGGCTTCGGGCACGCGCTCCAGCACCTCGCCGCCCGCCCCCACCAGCACCACCCACTGCTCCTGCCACGGCAGCCCGCCCCAGCGCGTGATCACGGCGTGGAACGCCACGCGTCGCTCGTAGCGCACCGGGCCGAGGCGCGCCGGGCCCCAGGTGAGGCCGCGCACGCGGCAGGCGCTGGTCCAGCCGTCGTCGGGTGCTCCCGGCACGCGCGCGAGCGCGGTGCGCCGCGTGCACAACGGTTCGGCGAGCGCGGCTTCGAGGATGCGCCGCCCGCCGGCGCTGCCGGGGGCGGTGAACCAGGCGCCGCGCGGCACCGTCGGGCGCGCGGGATCGAACACCAGCCGCACGCGCTGGCGGCGCCAGCGCTTCTGCAGCTCAGGCGAGAGCTCCACCTCCCAGTCGCCACGCGGCGCGGCCTCCACCTTGCAGTGGTGCGCCTCGAGCCAGCGGCCGACGAAGCGCCGCCAGTCCGCCGACTCCGCCGCGGTGCCGCCGCGCGGCACCTCGGGCGGGGCGGCCGCCTTGCCGTTGCCGCCGCCGTTCGCGTGCTTGCCGTTGGCGCGCGCTTGCGCATCGCCGTTCCGCCCCGCCTTCGGGCCGCGCCTGGTCAGCGTGGTCACGAGCGCTCCTCCTCGGCCTCGTTCGCGCCGTGGAACAGCATGCTCTGGCTGTCCCGTTGCTGCTGGTAGAGCTTGCGCGCGGTGACCAGGTGCTGGGCGAGCTCGGTGAAGCGGCGCTTGCGCGCGCGCGGCGCGCTCGACTCGGTCCAGCGGCGGAACACCTCGTCCTCGAACGAGCCCTGCATCTGCCAGGCGCCGAGGATCTCCTCCATCTCGCCCACGACCAGCTCGAACATGCGGATCTTGCGATCGAGGATCTCGAGCACGTAGGCCTCGAGCGTGCCCCGCGACACCAGGTTCACCACGCGCACCGGGTGCTCCTGGCCGAGCCGGTGCACGCGGCCGATGCGCTGCTCGAGCCGCATCGGGTTCCACGGCAGGTCGTAGTTGATGACGATGCGCGCGAACTGGAGGTTCCGCCCCTCCCCTCCCGCCTCGGTGCTCACCAGCACCTGGTCGTGGTGGCGGAAGCGCTCGAGGGCCTCCTCCTTTTCGCGCCAGCCCATCTCGCCGTGGAACACCGCGGTGGGCACGTGCTCGGCCTCGAGCGCGGCCACGATCGTGTCCTGCGTCGCCCGGAACTGCGTGAACACGATCGCCTTCTCGCCCTTCAAGCCGGCGATGCAGCGGAGCAGCGTGCGCAGCTTGCTCGCGTCCTCGGAGAGCGAGCGCGCGCGCTCGGCGAGCGCGTGCACGCGCTTCGAGTCCAGGCCGTCCGGGTGCGCGGCGAGCTTCTCCAGCGTGCCGCTCGCAGACGCCCACGACGAGCCCATCTCCTTCTGCAGCACCATGAGCGTGAAGTAGTGCGGCCGGCCCGGCTGCGCATGCTCGGCGTGCACGGCGCTGGCCACGAACTCGCTCACCTGGCGGTAGAGCAGGCGCTCGGGGGCGGTCTGTGGCACCCACAACGTCTCCACCTTGCGCGGCGCGAACGTGAGCTGCGTGTCCGCGCGCCGGGTGCGGATCATCACGCTCTTCAAGAGCCGGCGGAGCCGCGGCGTGTTGCGCGGCGTGCGCTTGTCGTGGCCGGAGAGGAAGTCCCTCCGGAACTGCGAGAAGGTACCGACCGTTCCGGGGCGGACGAGCGTCACCAGATTGTAGAGCTCGCGCAGGTCGTTCTGGACCGGCGTCGCGGTGAGCAGCAGCAGGTAGCGCGGGTTCAGGTCGTTCAAGAACTTCCAGCCCAGCGTGAGGTGGTTGCGGAGACGATGCGCCTCGTCGCACACCACCATGTCGTAGTCGGCGCCGCGCACGCGCTTGCGATGGCGCTCGTGGCGCGCGGTCTCGAGCGACGAGATCACGAACGGGTGGCGGCCCCACTGCCCGGCGGGCCCGCGCGAGACCACGAAGTCGAGCTCGAACTTCTCCCACAGCTCGGCGCGCCACTGCTCGCAGAGCGACGCCGGCACCAGCACGAGCGCGGTGCGCACGGCGCCGCGGAGCACGTACTCCTTCAACACGATGCCCGCCTCCACGGTCTTCCCGAGGCCGACCTCGTCGGCGAGGATGCCGCGTCCGCCGAAGTCGCGCAGCACCTTGAAGCACGCCGCCTCCTGGTGCGGGAAGCGCTCGACGCCGCGCAGGCTGTCGAGCGACACCAGCCGGTCGGCGCTCGCCCAGCCCGCCCACGCCTCGGCGTCGGCGCGGAGGTCGAAGTGACCCTGGGACTGCGACGCGTTGTCGATCCAGTGCCGCAGGAGCGCATCGCCCTGCGGATGCCAGTGGCGGCGGATGCCGCCGTCGCGCGAAGGCGCGGACACGGCGCGCGGCGCGCCATCTTCCTCCCCGTCGCCGCCCCCCTCGGCGTCGAGCGGCTCGCCCACGTCCACGCTCGCCGCGCGCGATGCGGCCGCGGGCGCCGAGCCGTCGACGATCTCCCACTCGCGCTGGGTCGAGAGACGCCGCAGCTGGCCGTCGAACACCACCTCCAGCACCTCGCGGCCGCGGTCGGTGTGGACCTCGACGACGAGGCCCTCGCCGAACTGCGGGTGGTGGAGCCGCTGGCCCACCTGGTAGCGGGGTTCGGTCACGTCCACAGTTCGAACTCCTGGCCCTTCTCGGGCACGTGCACCTGGGCGGTCGACTTCGCGCGCAGCAGGCCCGCCAGCGTCTCCGCCGGCTCCGGCTCACCGTGGACGAGGAACACCGTGCGCGGCTGGGGATCGAGGCGCGCGAACCAGTCGAGCAGCTCGCGCTGGTCGGCGTGGGCGCTGAAGCCGTCGAGCGCGACGATCTCCGCGCGCACGCGCACCGGCTCGCCGAACACGTTCACGTTCTCCGCCCCGTCGCGGAGCCGCCGCCCGAGCGTGCCCTCGCCCTGGAAGCCCACGAACAGCACGGTGTTGCGCTCATTCCCAAGCGCGTGCTGCAGGTGGTGGAGGATGCGCCCGCCCTCGCACATGCCGGAGGCGGAGATGATGATGCAGGGCGTGTGGAGGTCGTTGAGCGAGCGGGACTCGTCGGGCGTGGTGACGTAGCGCAGGCGGTCGAAGCCGAACGGCGCGCCGCCGTTCCCGAAGGACCGGCGCGTCTCGTCGTCGAAGCATTCGGGGTGCCGCTTGAACACGGCGGTGGCTTCGCGCGCCATGGGGCTGTCCACGTAGAGCGGCAGGTCCGGGATCGCGCCGCTGCCGATGAGCCGGTGGAGCACGGCGACCAGCTCCTGCGTGCGCCCGACCGCGAACGCCGGCACCACGACGCGCCCGCCGCGCGCCACCGTGCGCTGCACGGCATCGATCAGCAGTCGCTCGGTATGGGCATCGTCGGCGTGCAGGCGGTCGCCGTACGTGCTCTCGAGCACCAGCGCGTCCGGCCCCGGCGGCGCCACCGGATCGCGAAGAATGGCGCGGTTCGCGCGCCCGAGGTCGCCGCCCATCAGCAGCCTGAAGCTGCGGCCGTTGCGCTCGAACGTGAACGTCGTCATCGCGGAGCCGAGGATGTGACCGGCGTCGTGGTAGGTGGCGGTGACACCGGGGAACGGCTGGAACGGCTCGTCGTAGCCGTAGGTCTTGAACCTCGACAGCGTGTCGGTGACGTCGGCGAGCGTGTAGAGCGGCTGGCGCACCGCGTTGCCGTTGCGATGGCGATTGACGTGGTCCACGTCCTTCTCCATCAGGTGCGCGCTGTCCGGGAGCATCACCCGCGACAGGTCGGCCGAAGGGTCGGTGATGTGGATCGACCCGCCGAATCCCTGGGACACCAGCGTCGGCAGGTTGCCGGTGTGATCGAGGTGGGCGTGCGAGACGACGACGCCGTCCAGCGTCGCGGGATCGAACTGGAACCTGCGGTTGACCGCCTCCGCCTGGTCGCGATGGCCCTGGTAGAGGCCGCAGTCGTAGAGCCAGTTCGACTCGCCCCAGGAGATCCTGTGGCGAGAACCGGTCACGGTGCGGGCGGCGCCCAGGAACGCGATGCGGAGCGGTGCGGTCATGGCGTCAGTAGCCGGCGTAGAAGATGAGACCCACATTGCCCTGCAGGTCGTGGTTGATCTTGCCGTCGTGGAGCACGGGCTTGTACTTGAAGGCCATTTCCCACGCCCAGCTCCGGAAGAAGAAGCGCTCGAAGCCGGCGCCCACGCTCACGAACAGCGCGTCGCCGGCGATCGGGTACTGCGTCTCGCCATCGGTCAGGTGCGCCGAGATCTGCGCCAGCCCCGCGCCCGCCGACAGGTACTTGACCGTGCGCTCGCGGGTGTCGAAGAGCTGGTAGAACTCGAAGCCCGCGGTGACCATCTTCATGTAGTCGCGCAGCACCGCGGGCGCGTCGGTGAGCGAGTCGAACGCGCCCGCCGCCCCCGAGGGGTCGCGCGAGTTCATGCGCTCGGCGTCGAACGTGAGCCCGATCGCGCGCTCGAAGCGCATGCGATAGCGGATCTTCACCGAGAGCCCGGGGCCGCTCCCGAATTCGTTGCCCAACTCGCCCGTCGGCAGCAGCGTGCCGAACGAGCCGGTGATACCGATCCCCACCTGGCCGGAGCGCGGCAGCGTGATGGTGTTGGCGGCGTGCGCCGGCAGGGCGCAGACGGTGAGGAGAGCGAGCATCAGGAGTGCTGCGGGTAGCCATCGCTGGCTGCGGAACGACATGTGGTCCTCCAAGGCCCCGATCGAGAAAGCCCCGCGCCCCTCAGGCGCGGGGGTGGAACTGGCGGTGCACCTCGCGCAGGTAGCCGCGGTCGAGGTGGGTGTAGATGGCGGTGGTGCTGACGCGCGCGTGCCCGAGGAGCTCCTGGACGACGCGCAGGTCGGCGCCGCCCTCGAGCAGGTGCGTCGCGAACGAATGGCGAAGCGCGTGCGGGTGGACGCGGGCGGTGACGCCGGCGCCGCGCGCATGACCGCGCAGGATCTTCCACCAGCCCATGCGTGACAGCGGCCCGCCGCGGGCGTTCACGAACACGTGGTCGACCCGGGAGTTGCGCGCGAGCTGCGGCCGGCCGCGCTCGAGCCACTGCGCGAGCGCGCGCGCGGCGGCGCGCCCGAACGGCACCAGGCGCTGCTTGTCGCCCTTGCCGGTGACGGTGAGCGCACGGCCGTTCAGGTCCACCGCGTCCCGGGTCAGGCCCACCAGCTCCGAGACCCGGAGCCCGCCCGCATACGCCAGCTCGAGCAGGGCGCGGTCGCGGAGTGCCAACGGCTCCTCCCCCTCCGGGTGCGCCAGCAACGCCTCGACGTCCTCACGCGACAGCGCGTGCGGCAGCCGGCGCTCGCGTCGTGGCGGCGGCAGCAGCGCCACCGGATCCTGCGCCGTGTGCCCGACGCGACCGAGGAACGCGTGGAAGCCGCGCAGCGTCGAGCGCCGGCGGGCGAGCGTCGCGGTCGAGAGCCCGCGCCGCTCGAGCGTGGCGAAGTAGCCGTCCACGAACGTCGACGTCGCCTCGTCCCAGCCGCGGAGCTGGTGGTGGACAGCGAAGCCCGAGTAATCGGAGAGATCGCGCGCGTAGGCGTCCACGGTACGCGGCGAGAGCCGCCGGCCACGGCGAAGCTCGTCGAGAAAACCCTCGACGGCCGCCGCTAGCGCGGCGGCTATCTTTTCTGGATGCGCCTCGCGCTTCGCGCTCGGCGCCGTGTAGTTCGTCTCACCCCCTGCGCGCACCTTGTTCATGCGGCGCCCTCCTCGTGGCCGAGCGCCTCGGCGACCCGGCGCGCGAGCGGCAGCGGCACGTGCGAGCGCTCGGCGATCTCCTCCGGGGTGGCACCGCGCAGCGCTTCCACCGAGCCGAACGCCTTCAAGAGCTGCGCCCGGCGGGCGGGACCGACGCCCTGCACGTGGTCCAAGACGCTGCCGATGCGCGCGCGCGAACGGAGCTTCCTGTGGTAGTCGAGCCCGAAGCGGTGCGCCTCGTCGCGCAGACGCTGGAGCGCCCTCAAGGCTTCGGATCGCCGCGCGAGTTTCAGGTCGGGAAGATGCTCGCGCACGATCAGCTCCTCGCGCTTCGCGAGCCCCACGAGCGACACCGGCCGCGTCGCCACCTTGTCGAGCGACGCGCGCGCCGCACCCACCTGGCCCGCACCGCCGTCGATCACCACCAGGTCGGGACGCGGCAGCTCGCCCGACTCGACGTGCGCCCAGTAGCGCTCCACCGCCTCGCCGATCATGGCGAAGTCGTCGGGGCCGGGCTTGTGCATGCGCATCCGCCGGTAGAGCGACTTGCGCGCGCGGCCGTCCTCGGACGCCACCACCGCAGCCACCGCCTGGTCGCCGCCGAAGTTGGAGATATCGAAGCACACCATGCGATGCGGCGGCACCGGCAGCCCCAGCTCGCGCTGCAGGCCCTCGACCGCCTCGGAGTAGTGCGCGCGCCGCCCCGCCGCGCGCGCCTGCGCCTGCTCGAGCGCGGCGGCGGCGTTCCTCTGCGCCAGCTCGACCAGCCGCCGGGCGCGCCCGCGCGCCGGCGCCGTGAGTTCCACCGCGCGTCCGGCGCGGCTCGCGAGCGCGCCCGCGAGCACGCCGTGGGACTCGGGCAGCGCCGGCACCAGCACGCGGCGCGGCAGGTCGGTGCGGGCGAGCGCCACCTGCGTCACCCAGGTCTCGAGGAGCGCGGCATCGTCCATGCCGTCGGCGCGGTCGACGAGCCGCGTCTCCTTGCCGATGACGCGGCCCTCGCGCACGAACAACGTCGCGATCGCGGCGATCCGGCCGTGGTGAGCGAAGCCCAGCACGTCGGTGTCGCGCGGGTCGGCGCTCACCATCGCCTGGGGCACGCGCGCGCGCTCGAGCAGCGAGATCTGGTCGCGACGTTGCGCCGCCACCTCGTAGCGACGCGACTCGGCGGCTTCCGCCATCTCGCGCTTCAACCGCGCCAGCAGCTCGTCGTTCCGGCCCGCGAGCAGCAGCAGCAGGCCGTCCACGTACCCGCGGTACTGCGCCGGGTCGACGTGGGCGCGCGAGTAGCAGGGGCCCGCGCAGCGGCGGATGTGGTAGTAGAGGCAGGGCCGATCCTGGCGCCGGTAGTCCTCGAAGTTGCGGCAGGTGCGGATGGGGAAGATGCGCCTCAGGTCACGCAGCGTCCGGCGCAGCGCCTTGACGTCGGTGAACGGACCCAGGTAGCGCGCGCCGTCGTCGGTCACGCGGCGGGTCACCGACAGGCGCGGCCACTCCTCCTGAACGCTCAACTTCACGAACGGGAAGCTCTTGTCGTCCTTCAGGAGCACGTTGTAGTGCGGCCGGTGCTGGCGGATGAGCGTGGACTCCAGCAGCACCGCCTCGACCTCGGAGCCGGTGAGGATGGTGTCCAGGTCGGCCGCCCGCTCGCGCATCTCGTCCAGGTGGGGGCGCTCCGGGTCGTGGCCGAGGTAGCTGCGGACGCGGGCGGCGAGGCTCGAAGCCTTGCCCACGTAGAGCACCTCCCCGAGGGCGTCCTTGAACAGGTACACCCCCGGTAGGGCGGGCAGATCGGCGATCTTCTCGCTCAATGTGCTCACGGAGCCCTCCGCACATACCCCCGGGTATATCCGAGGCAAGCAGATTACAGCGCGGGTGCGCCAGGAACAACGGGGGAATCCCCGACGTCGCTTGACGCGTCGAAAGGCGGAAACGTATGCTCGTCCGCGCTTTTCGCCCCTGTCCATGAGCACGTCCGAGGAGGATCTCCATGCCGCATCACAAGTCCGCTGAGAAGCGCGTGGGCACGAACGAGCTGCGCCGCCAGCGGAACGTTGCCGCCACCACCCGCATGCGTTCGGCGATCAAGTCCGTCCGTGTCGCCACGACGCGCACCGCCGGGGAGGCCGCCCTGAAGCAGACCGGCGCCATCCTCGACCGCACCGCGGCGAAGGGCGTCATCAAGCGCGAGACCGCGAAC
>DATLUU010000417.1:0-11940 GCA_035577885.1 Verrucomicrobiia bacterium | reverse complement strand
TCCGCCGATTCGACGAAGCACTGAGTAGGGCCCTCGTGGAATCGTGTGTGACCGGGGGAGTCGCGCAAACCGCGACTCCCCTTTGGTTTTTCTCGCGCCGAACGGAAACCATCCGGCAACTGGCGGCGTAGGGACGGGGGCGAGGTTCAGCAGCCCCGTGAGTCCAGGTGACCCCTGCGACCCACCCCGGGCGGGCCGGCCGGTCCCTGACCGCGGCTCGCCGCCGAGGTGCGTCGCCGGCCCGGGACTTCGCGCGGGGCGTGGAGCATCCGGCGTCGGGCGGTGACGAGCGGAGGGATCGAATGCGCAGACTTCTGATGGCGGCCCTGATCGCGCTGCCGGTCTGGTCGGCGTCCAGCGCGGCCCAGGAACGCTCCATGCGCTTCCGCCCGGTCCCCGCGGAGAGCGCGTCGAGCTTCGATCGCGTCTCCATGTCGTCCGCAGACTCGACGACGGGGGGTACCCGCCGTGGTCGCCTTCCGCGTGTTCCCGCCGTCGTGCCCGACGTCCCGGTGCCTCCCGAGGAGGCGCCGCCAGCGCCCGAGACGCCAGAAGTTCCCGAGCCGGCCGTCCGCACCACCAGCGGCGACATCGTGCGTTTCGGCAGCGACATCACGGTCAAGGGCGGGCAGCTGATCCAGGGCGACGTCGTCAGCTTCGGCGGCTCGATCGAGGTCATCGGCCACGTCACCGGAAACGTCTCCGCCATGGGCGGCGACGTGACGCTGACCCCGAGCGCGCGCGTGGACGGCGACGTGGTCTGCATCGGCGGCACGCTGCGCGAGGAGCCGGGCTCGTCGGTGGGCGGCCAGCGCGTGACCGCGCCGCGCACGCCGGGAGCCAAACTCTTCTTCCCCATGCTCGCCGTCGTCGGCACCGGATTCCAGATGCTCGCGCACGCTGCGGTCGCCCTGTTCATGCTCGGCATCGCCTGGCTGTTCGCGAAGCTCGCGCCCGGCCGCACCCAGTCCGCCATGGACCAGATCGCCGCCGAGCCCGGACCGTCGTTCATCATCGGGCTGCTGGTGTGGGCGCTCATCATCCCGAGCGTGATCGCGCTGGCGCTGGTGATCGCCGTGCTCTGCATCACCATCATCGGCATCCCGCTCGCCGCCGCGGTCGCGGTGGGCTACTGCGCGTTCTTCGTGCTCGCCGCGCTCTGGGGCACGGTGGTGGGCTACGGCGTGCTCGGGCAGCGCATCTATCCGCGCTTCAAGGGTGGCACGCCGACGCTGCTGCAGGCGCTCATCTGGGGCGGCGTCGCGCTCCAGGGCCTGCGCATCGCCAGCGACCTGTTCCACGTGGTGCCGTTGTTCGGGTTCGTGGGCGGGCTCCTGACGTTCATCCACTTCGTGCTCTTCGCCTGCCTCGCGACCCTCGGCGCCGGTGCGCTCGTGCGCGGCGAATACCAGCGCCGGAGCCTGCAGAACTGGTGGTCGCGCATGCGGCCGGCGGGGGCGCCTCGGAACGACATGCCGCCGCCGCCACCGCCGCCTCCGCCGCCCGCGACGCCGCCTTCGCCGACCGGCCCCAGCAGCGCCGAGGTGATCGGCTAAATGCTCGTCGTGCTCGCTACGCCGCGCGCACTCGCCGCGCGATCCCCCAGCTGAGCGCGACGTAGGCGAACGCGCACGCGCCCTGCGCGGCGAGGAACGCACCCATCAGCAGCAGGTAGCCCTCGAAGTGGGCGCCCGCCTGGGCCATCTCGTGGATCTCGTAGGCGCCGAACGCCATCGCCGCGAGCGAGGCGCAGCCGACCGCGCCGCGGAGCCAGGACGGCCGCGGCCCGCGCACGACGAGAAGCAACGTCAGCGTGGCATAGGCGAAGAACACCGCCGCGATCCCCGCCCACAGCGGAATGCGCTCCGGGTCGCGCGAGGGCAGGACCGCGAGGATCACGAAGCAGAGCCAGAGCGCGATCATCCCGGTCGCGAGCGCCCCGGCCGTGACCATGATTCTGAGCGGGAGCGAGAAGGGACGGAGCTGGCGGGCGAGGGCGCCCGCGTCGCCGAAGCGGCGCACGGCTGCTTCATCGGCATCGTGCTCGGACATGCCATGCCTCCTCAACTCGGCCGAGAACTCGGTCACGCCATTCACCGGTCGCTGCCACACCGACGGGCGCACCCCGAGCGCCGTGGGGCCCGCGGCCGTGATCGGGCAGGTGCGCCGGATGCGGCCGCCCGCGACCCCACGAAGCATAGGTCTTCCGGGTGTCGAGCGCCGCGCGATTGCCTGCGCCCGCCGCGTGCGGCATCGTGCCGCGGTCCCGCGCGCCGAGCGTCGCGGCACACCCGGCGGAGCCGGGTCCGGCATCGATCCAGGAGGTCCGTTGCCCGGCGAGTCGCTGTTCGTGCTGTGCCTGCTCCTGTTCCTGGACAACGCCACGCTCGCGGCGTTCACCACGCCGCTGCTGCTCGCCTACGCGCCGCACTTCGAGCCCTGGCAGGTGGGTGTGTTCGGCGCCGCCGCGGCGGGAGCGGGCAGCACCATCCAGATCCTGCTCTTCCGCTGGATCCTGTCCACGGACTGGCCGTGGGTGAAGCGCTTCGCGCCCGGTCGCGACAAGTTCGAGCAGGCGCTCAAGAGCTCGCCCTCGGCGTCGTTCCTCGCCATTCTGATCGCGCGCGCCACGCCGCTGCCGGACGGGCCCATCAAGCTCGTGGCCGCCGCCGGCCGCTATCCGCTGCCCCTCTACTTCCTCGCCGTCCTCCTGGGCGGCATCCCCTATTTCGCCGCGCTCGCCTGGCTCGGTCACGAGTTCCCCGTGCCACCCTGGGTGCTGATCGCGCTCGTCGTCGTCATCGCGCTCGTGTTCGGGTTCGAGCGCTGGAGGAAGCGTGGCCGCGGCCAGCCAGGTGCCTAGCCCCCGGAACCAGCGAACCCGCGCGCGCCAACTCCACCGAGCCGGAGGCGAGGGCTCTGCCCATGAAAAGCCAGCCGGAGGCGAGGGCGCTGCCAATGAAATGACAGATCGCGCTGCAAGCGCGATCGGCGTCGACACCGGCGGCACGTTCACCGACGTCGTCGCCTGGCGCGGCGGCGAGCGCGTGGCGTTCAAGGTCCCGTCCACGCCCTGCGTCCCGGCGCAGGCCGTGCTCGAGGGACTCGCGCGCGCCGGGGCCGGCCGCGGCACGCGCGTGCGTCATGGCTCCACGGTGGCGACCAATGCGCTGCTCGAGAGGAAGGGCGCGCGGGTCACGCTGGTCACCACCGCGGGCTTCGAGGACGTGCTCGAGATCGGCCGCCAGGAGCGGCCCGATATCTATGCGTTACAGCCCGCGCGCAGGCCGCCCCTGGTGCCCCGCGAGCGACGGATCGGCGCCCGCGAGCGGCTCGCGGCGGGTGGCGACGTCCTCACGCCGCTCACGGCCGGCGAGATCGCGAGCGTCGTCCGCCGCGTGCGCGCGACGAAGCCGGATGCGGTCGCTGTCGGGCTGCTGCACGCGTGGTCAGCGCCCGCGCACGAGCAGCGCCTCGCGCGTGCGCTCGAGAAGCTCCAGGTGCCGGTGACGAGCGCCGCCGAGCTGGTGCCCGAGATCCGCGAGTACGAGCGGCTCGCGACCACGGTCGCGAACGCGTTCCTGGCCCCCCGTGTGAGCGCCTACCTCCAGGCCATTGCGCAAGGGTCGGGCGGCGCAGAAATCCAGATCGTGCTCTCCCACGGCGGCACCGCCCCGCCCGAGCAGGCCGCGCGCGAGCCCGTGCGCCAGCTCTTCTCCGGGCCCGCGGCCGGGCTGCGCGCGGCGCTCGCATCCGCGCGCGCGTGCGGCTTCGAGCGCGCGCTCACGCTCGACGTCGGCGGCACGTCCACGGACTGCGCCTTTCTCGGCGGCCGCGACACCGGCCGCGACGGCCTGCCGCGGCGCCGCGGCCGCGAGGTGGCGGGCGTGCCGGTGCTGCTGCCGACGCTCGACGTGCACACGGTGGGCGCGGGCGGCGGCTCGATCGCACGCATCGATGCGGGCGGCGTGCTGCGCGTGGGGCCGGAGAGCGCCGGCGCCGACCCGGGGCCCGCCTGCTATGGAAATGCCGGCCCGGCCACGGTGACCGACGCGCTCGTGGTGCTCGGCGCCATCGCCGGCGACACGCTCGCGGGCGGCGCGCTCGCGCTCGACCGCGCCGCGGCGCAGCGCGTCATGGCGGCGCTCGCGCGCGACTCCGGACTGCCGAGTGCTGAGCGCGCGGCCGAGGGCGTGCTGCGCGTGGTGGAGTCGAACATGGCGAACGCGCTGCGGAAGGTGTCGGTGGAGTGCGGCGAGGATCCGCGCGGCGCAGCACTGGTGGCATTCGGCGGCGCGGGCGGCCTCCATGCCTGCGCGCTCGCGGAATCGCTGGGCACGCCCGCGGTGATCTGGCCGCGCGACGCCGGCGTCCTCTGCGCGCTCGGCGCGCTCACCGGCGGCTCGCGCCGCGAGCGCTCGCGCAGTCTGCTGCGGACGCTTCGCGACGCACGCGACCACGCCGCACTCGCTCGCGGGATCGCGCAGCTGGAGCGCGAGGTGCGCGCGGCATTCCCGGCGCGCGATCGCGCGCGCGTACGGCTCGAGCACCGCGCCGAGGTGCGCGCGCTGGGACAGGCGCACGAGCTTCCGCTGGCGGCACTGCCGCTCGCCGACCTCGCCGGGCGCTTCCACGACGCGCACGAGCGGCGGTACGGATTCGCCGATCGTGGCGCCACGATCGAGGTGGTGACGCTCGAGGTCGGCGGCTGGCTCGACGAGCCGCTGCCTCGCGAACGCGCCTCGGCCGGCCCCCGGGCGGGGAAGCCCGGTCGCGCGATCGAGGTCTGGCACGACGGCCGCCGCCGGCGCGCCGTGTGCCATCGCCGCGAAGAGATCGCGACGGGCGCGCGCATCGCAGGCCCTGCGGTCGTCGTGGACGACGGCGCCACGCTGTGGGTGGCGACCGGATGGAGCGCGCGGCGCCATGCCTCGGGAGCGGTCGTGCTGACGAGGGGCGAGCGGTGAGCTCCCGCCGCGCCGCGCCCGATGCGGTCACGCTCGCGCTCTATCGCGGCCTGTTCACCGCGTGCGCCGAGGAGATGGGCGCCACGCTCATGCGCGCCGCGCACTCGCCCAACATCACCGAGCGACTGGATCACTCGTGCGCCGTGTTCGACGCGCGGGCCCGGCTCGTGGCGCAGGCGGCGCACATCCCCGTGCACCTGGGCTCGATGCCGCGCGCCGTCGAGGCGGCGCTGGCGCTGGCTCCGTTCGCGCCGGGCGACGCCGTGCTCCTCAACGATCCCTACGACGGCGGCACCCACCTGCCCGACTTGACCTGCGTCTCGCCCGTCTTCCTCGCCGGCCGCAAGCAGCCTTCGTTCTTCGTCGCCAGCCGCGCGCACCACGCCGACGTGGGCGGCGCCGCTCCCGGCTCGCTGCCCATCGCGCACGAGGTCTACGAGGAGGGCGTGCGCATCCCGCCCGTGTTCGTGCGCCGGGCCGGGCGCGAAGAGGAGGGCGTGATGCGGCTGCTGCTCGCCAACGTGCGCACGCCGCACGAGCGGCGCGCCGACCTCGCCGCCCAGCTCGGCGCCCAGGTGACCGGCGAGCGGAGGCTCGCCGAGCTGGCCGCGCGCGACGGCGCGGAGGCGCTCGAGCGGGCCGCGGACACGCTGCTCGCCGTGACCGAGCGCCACGCGCGCGCGCTCGTCCGCCGCCTCGAGCCCGGCACGTGGCGGTTCGAGACCGCGCTCGACGACGATGGACTGGGCCACGGGCCGCTGCCGATCCGGGTGACGCTCGAGATCCGTGGCGGGCGCGTGATCGCCGACTTCACCGGCACGGCGCCGCAGGCCGCGGGTCCGGTGAACGCGGTGCGCGCCGTCACGCGCGCCGCGGTGCTCTACGCCGTGCGCTGCGTGCTGGGCGAGGAGATCGCGGTGAACGACGGCCTGCTGCGCGTGATCGAGGTCGTCGCGCCGCCGGGCTCGCTCGTGGATCCGAGGCCGCCCGCGGCGGTGGGCGCGGGCAACGTCGAGACCTCGCAGCGCATCGTGGACGCCGTGCTCGGCGCGTTCGCACGTGCGCTCCCCGATCGCGTGCCCGCGGCGAGCAGCGGCACCATGAACAACCTGTTGATCGGCGGCCACGATCCGCGGCGCGGGCGGCCGTTCGCCTACTACGAGACGCTCGGCGGCGGCCACGGCGGTGGCCCCGCGGGGCCCGGCGAGAGCGCGATGCAGGCGCATATGACGAACACGCGCAACACGCCGATCGAGTCACTCGAGCACGCGTATCCCTTACGTGTGCAACGCCTGCGAGTACGGCGTGGCTCGGGCGGACGCGGGCTGCACAACGGTGGGGATGGCATCGAGCGCGCGATCGAGCTGCTGGTGCCGGCGCGCGTGACGGTGATCGCGGAGCGCCGCGTGCTCCCGCCCCATGGGCTCGCGGGCGGCGAACCCGGCGCTCCGGGCCGCACGAGCATCACGCGAAGCATTCGCGGCAAACGCGTGGGGGAGCGCGAGGTGGTGATGCCGGGGAAATTCACCGTTGACCTTCCAGAAGGCGCCCTGATAACCGTGGCGAGCCCGGGCGGCGGAGGTTGGGGCCGCGCCACACGCGCTCGAAAGCCGCGACCCGCACGCCGGGGCCGAACTCCGCGCTGATCGGAGGCCCCATGCGTCTCACGCTGCGCTTCGTGCCGGCGTTGATCGTCGCTGCATCGCTTGCCCCGCTCCTCCTGCTCCCCGCACCCGGCAGCGGCACGCCGCTCTACGCCACGCGCACCGGGCTCGCGTGCGTGAACTGCCACTTCGACCCGAACGGCGGCGGCCCGCGCAACGCGTTCGGGTTCGCGTTCGCGAAGAACCGCCACTCCACCGACGCGGAGACGAGCGGCGTGTTCAAGGACCTCGACCTCACGAACAAGGTGAGCGAGCAGCTCCCGCTCTACTTCGGCGTCAACCAGCGCTTCATGACGCTCATCGACGAAGCGGCCGCGAGCGATACCGACCCGGATCGCTTCGGGTTCTTCAGCATGGAGACGGAGCTGCACATGGCGTTCCAGCCGCACTCGAGGCTGACGCTGGTCTACACGCAGGATGGCTTCGGCACCGACGCGCGCGTGACGCGCGAGGCGTGGGGCATGGTCGGGCTGTCGCCGGATCTCTACCTGCGTGCGGGCGTGTTCCGCTCGCCGTTCGGCCTGCGCATGGACGACCACACGGTGGCGACACGAAACGGGTTCGCCGAGTTCCAGAACCAGGCGGTCGTGCTGCCGTACGACCCGCGCGTCGCCGACCAGGGTTTCGAGCTGGGCGCCACGAGGGGGGCGCTCCAGGGTCGCATCGCGTTCACGAACGGCACCAGCTCGCCACTGAACCCGTCCGAGCGCACGCATGCACAGACCGTCGCGGGCAAGCTCGCGTACGTGGACGAGCGCTACCAGCTCGGCGTCTCCGGCTACGACGAATGGGCGCCCGCGACCATCAACTTCCCCATCACGCGCGCCGATCGCTGGGGCGCATACGCGATGACGCGCCGGGGCCCGGTGTCGCTGATCGGCGAGGTCGTGTCGGGCACGGACCAGCAGGTGTTCTTCTTTCCGACCACCGCGGAATTCAAGGTCAACAAGCTGGGGTGGTTCGTGGAGGGCGACTACCAGGCGAGCCGTGGCGTCAACTTCCGCCTGCGCTACGACCGCCTCGAAGGTGCGCGCATCGGCGATCAGCGTGACCAGTCTTCGTACGACCGGTATGCCCTGGAGGGCGAGGTCGTCCCGGTGCCGTTCTGCGAGCTGCGCTGGACGCTTCGGCTGATCGACCCGGTCGCCGCCCAGTACCCGCCCCCTCTCGGCACGGATCGCGACACGGAGAAGCAGGCGTACCTGCAGATGCACTTCTCCTACTGACGGGACGCCCGGAGCCTCACGCCCGGGTCGCGGCCAGTCGCTCGGCGACGACCCGGCGCGTGAGCGGCGTGCAGTCCGCCGCGCTCACGCGAAGCGCGGCCTCGGGGACGAGATCGAGGAAGCGATCGTTCTGCAGGCCGACGAGGATCGTCGGCCGCGTCGCGGCATGCGCGCGCAACGCAGCGATGCGCTCCGGCGTGAGCGGCACCCGCGAGGCGATCGCGAACACGTCGGCGGTGGGCGAGGCACCTCCGTCCGGCACCCCCGCGTCGCGAAGCGACGCCGCGAACGGCGGCCCATGCTTCCATTCGCCGTCCTCGACCACGCGCCACCCTCCCGCGTCCGGGGCGTGGCCCTCGACCTTCAGCGCGCCGGTGACGATCGCGGCCAGGCGCGATTCCCAGTCGCGCGGCGTGAGGTCCTCGAGCGGCATGGCCAGCATCTCCGCCGTGGGCTCGGCGTGCGCCGCGTCGAACGTGGCGAGCCTTGGACGCGTGGCGTCGAACAGCGCGCGGTCGATCTTCCCCTCCACGACGGCATCCGCCATCGTGTAGCGCGCGCGGCGCACGTCCTCGTTCCAGTGCGCGTAGAGCAGCAGGTCGCAGCCCGCGGCGAGTGCCGCGAGCCCCGCCTCGGCCGGGGTGCGGCCCGCGGCAGCACCCTGCATCTCCAGCGCGTCGGTGATGACCACTCCCCGGAAGCCGAGCCGCTCGCGCAGCACGCCCTGGACGATCGCGCGCGAGTAGGTGCCCGGCACGCCCGGGTCGAGTGCGGGATAGACGACGTGCGCGGTCATCAGCGAATCCGCGTCCGGGTGCGAGGCGAACGGCACGAACTCGCGCGCCGCGAGCGTGGCGGCGTCCGCCTCGCACACCGGCAGCGCGAGGTGCGAGTCCGTGCGCGTGTCCCCGTGCCCGGGCGCGTGCTTGAGGCACGCGGCCACGCCGCTGTCCCGGAAGCCCGCGAGCCACTCGCCCGCGTTCGCCGTCACCTGCGCGGGCGTCGTGCCCCATGCGCGCGGGCCGATGACCGGGTTGTCGGGCTCGCTGTGGACGTCGGCGACCGGCGCGAAGTCCCAATCGAACCCGAGCGCGCGGAGCCGGTGGGCGGTGACGCCGGCGATCCAGCGGATCGTCTCGGGGTCGGCGGCGCGCGCGAGCGTCGCGGCGTTCGGCGGCACCACCAGGTGCGCCGCGAGCTGCGACACCCAGCCGCCCTCTTCATCGAGGGACACGAACAACCGCCGCGGGCGCGCCAGGTCGCGCAGCCGCGCGATCAACCGCCGCGCGTCCTCGAGGTCCTTGAAATCGCGCGCGGCGAAGAGGATCACACCCGCGGGCGGGAACTGCGCGAAGTCCTTCTCCCACGCGGGCGTGAGGCCGTCGGGAGGGAGGCCGATCACCATGCGGCGAGCGATCACGCGCTGGGCGTCCATGCGCGGCGGACGGTCGCCGAGCGCGCCGGACCTGTCAATACGTGGTGTGGTCGGCATTCTCGGGCGGCGTCTCGGCCCCGCTGGTCGCGGCGGAGTGTGCGGTCGTGCAAATCGCCCGTAGGGAGGGCATCCTCGGCGAGGTACACTCATCCATCACCTCGTTCGTCTCCCCAAAACCACGAGCCACCGTCGGAGGTCGCCGCTGAGCGCTGACCCGCGCCCGGACAGGAGGTCCATCGCGCCCGCCGGCTCGCGCGTGGCCGCCGTAGCGCTTGCTGCCCTGGCGCTCGCCGCCACGCCCCCGGCCGCGCGTTCGGCCGGGACCCCGGCGAGCAAGGCGGCCGCCGCCGCGCCGGCCGCGGCCGCGCACGACACCTCGACGCGCAGGGCGGTGGTGATCGAGGGCGACAACCACCTGTTCATGATCAGCGCGCCGGAGGGCTGGGTGCTGGACGACACCTCGGGCATGGGCTCGCGCATCCGCTGCGTGCTCTATCCGAAGGGCGAGCAGTGGGCGACCGCGGCGACGGTGATGTACGTGAACCCGCTCCACGGCTACGGCGCCAAGGCGCGCACGGTCTCGGCGCTCATCGCCGAGGACGAGAAGTCGTTCCGGCAGAGGTCGCCGCGCGGCAAGGTCACGGAGGGCGGCACCATCCAGACCACGGGCAAGAAGACCGCGGTGGTGCGCTATTTCTCGAACGACGGCGGACCCGCGCACGAGGCGGTCGCCTACGTGCCCGAGGCGGAGTTGGTGATGTTGATCGTGCTCTCGTCCAAGACGCCCGATGGCTTCCAGGGCGCGCTCCCGGCGTATCGCGAGATGGTGCAGAGCTACGCCTGGGTGGCTTCCAACGCGGAGCTGGGACGGCGATGAGCCCGCGCGCGCGTGTGTCCCAGAAGAGCCTGCGCTTCACCGAGAGCGTGATCCGCGAGATGACGCGCCTCGCGAACCAGCACGGCGCCGTCAACCTGTCGCAGGGCTTCCCCGACTTCGCGGCGCCGGAGGAGATCAAGGCCGCCGCGGCAAGGGCCGTGGCGGCGGACATCAACCAGTACGCGATCACCTGGGGAGCGAAGAGCCTGCGCGACGCGCTGGTGGCGAAGCAGCAGCGCTTCACCGGGCTCAGCTTCGATCCCGAGCGCGAGGTCACCGTGTGCTGCGGCGCCACCGAGTGCATGGCGTCGGTGATGCTGGCACTCGTGGACCCGGGCGACGAGGTGATCGTGTTCGAGCCGTTCTACGAGAACTACGGCCCGGACGCGATCCTCTCCGGCGCGGTGCCGCGCTTCGTGCGCCTGCGCGAGCCCGAGTGGAGCTTCGATGCCGCGGAGCTCGCGGCCGCGTTCAACTCGAAGACGCGCGCGATCGTCGTGAACACGCCCAACAACCCGACCGGCAAGGTGTTCTCGCGCGTCGAAATGGAGCAGATCGCCGCGCTGTGCCGGAAATGGGACGTCGTCTGCGTGACCGATGAGATCTACGAGCACATCCTCTACGACGGGGCCGAGCACGTGAGCATGGCCGCGCTGGACGGCATGCGCGAGCGCACGGTGACCATCTCCGGGCTCTCCAAGACCTGGAGCGTGACCGGGTGGCGGATCGGCTGGTGCCTGGCGCCGCCCGAGCTCACGAACGCCATCCGGAAGGTGCACGACTTCTTGACGGTCGGGGCGCCAGCGCCCCTCCAGGAAGCGGCTGCGACCGCGCTGGCCATGCCGCAGGACTACTTCCGTAGACTTGCCGATAGCTACCGGGAGCGCCGTGAGTTCCTCGTCCCGGTGTTGCAGCGCGCGGGGTTCAAGCCGTTCCCACCGCGCGGCGCCTACTACGTGATGACCGACATCTCGGAGTTCGGTTTCCCTGACGACGTCGCCTTCGCCCGCTGGCTCGTGGCCGAAGGCGGGGTCGCCGCGGTGCCGGGCTCGAGCTTCTATTCCGACCCCGCGGCCGGCTCCCAGCGCCTGCGCTTCCATTTCGCCCGGAAACGCGAGACTTTGGAAGCGGCCGCCGAACGCCTGCAGTCCCTGCGGTCGCGCCTCCCGGCGCGGCCGGAGTCCTTATCCCGGGGGTAGCACCCACATGCAAGAGCCTCGTCGTCCGTCCCTCGGTCCGTTCGGCATCGCCATGGCACTGTCGCTGCTCCTGGGTTTCGGCTTCGCGCGTGCGCTGTCGGCGACCGATGACCTGCGCAGCCAGCTCGACCTGTTCTCGCAGGTGCTGTTCACGGTGCAGAACAACTACGTCGAGCAGCCCGACAACGAGAAGCTCATCCGCGGCGCGATCGACGGCATGCTGAAGACGCTCGATCCGCACACCACGTTCCTGCCCAAGCAGCGCGCCGCCGCCATGGACGAGAACTTCAAGGCCGAGTACTCGGGCATCGGCGTCTCGTTCGACATCGTCGACAACAAGATCGTGGTGCTCTCGCCCATCGAGGGTACGCCCGCCTACCGGCTCGGCATCCGCGCCGGTGACAAGATCGTGGAGGTGGACGGCAAGCCGTTGAAGAAGGGCCTCGTCACCGACGACGTGTTCAAGCTGCTGAAGGGCCCCACGGGGACGCTCGTGGAGGTGGACATCGAGCGGCCGGACGAGACGTCGCTGCTCCACTTCTCGATCGAGCGCGCCAAGATCCCGATCGAGT
>DATLUU010000416.1:0-2931 GCA_035577885.1 Verrucomicrobiia bacterium | reverse complement strand
CTGCTCGCCGAGACCTTCCACGCGCTCACCCACTGCACCGGCTTCCGCCAGCTCGCCCGCAAGCACGGCTGCTCGCCCCAGACCGTGCTGCGGCACACCCTGCGCCTGGGACGCCACTGCCTGCTCTTCCACGAGCAGCTGCGGCCCAAGGGCGAGCTCACCGAACCCCTGGCCCTCGACGGCTTCCGCACCTTCGAGGGCAGCCAGTACCACCCCTCCGAGTTCCACCACGTGGTCGGCCAGCGCTCGCACTACGCGCACGGGTTCACCCATTCGGAGCTCCGCCGCAGCGGCACCATGACCACGCGCCAGCGGGCGCGGCGCGCGCTGCTCGAGCGCCGCTTCGGCCGGCCCGATCCCAAGTCGGTCGAGCGCGAGGTGGCGCGGATCGTCGGCATCGTCACCGCCGGGGCGAAGGCCGCCGAGATCCACACCGACGAGAACCCCGCCTACCCGCGCGCCCTGGCCCGCTTCCGCGGCCTCGCCATCGCGCACCACACCGTGTCGTCACGGGCGGCACGCACGAGCCGCAACCCGCTCTTCGCCCTCAACCTGCTCGACCTCTTGATCCGCCACTCCTGCGCCAACCAGAAGCGCGAAACGATCGCGTTCTCGAAGAGTGTGATCAGTGCCATCGCCCGGAAGTGGGTGTTCCTCACCTGGCGGAACTACTGCAAGTGGTTCTCGGAGCGGCGAAAGGAAGGCACCCCGGCGATGCGCGCCGGCGTCTGCACGCAGCGCTGGAGCGTGCGCCAGCTCCTCAAGGACAGGCTGTTCCCGGGGCGGGTAGCGCTCCCGGAGGCGTGGGCGGAGCACTACTGGGGGCGCGTCCCCACCCGGCGCATCGCCCACCCGCAGCACCACACTCTCAGATACGCTGCCTGAACCTGCGAGGTGCCTGCGTAGCGGTCACTCCCTTGCGCCCCTCATCTGCAATCTTCAGAGCACAACTCAAGCTATGGCGCCGCCACGGCGTGCGGCCGGTAGGGCACGTCGAGCTGCGAGAAGATGAACGAGTAGATGTCGGCGTACTCCTCGTTGCGGGCGTTGAGCGGCGTGCCGATGTGCCCGGTGGTCATGCTCGTGCGCAGCAGCACCGGCCGCGACGTGCCGCTCGCCTGCAACCGCGCCGCGAACTTGAACGAGTTGCTGGGCGCGACGCGTGGATCGTTGACGCCGGTGAGCATCAGCGTCGCCGGGTACTGGGTGCCGTCCTTCACGTTGTGGTAGGGCGAGTAGCCGAGGAGTGCGCGGAACTGGGCGGAGTCGCGCACGGTGCCGTACTCGGTGGTGTTGAAGAAACCGTTGGCGGAGAGCTCGGAGCGCAGCATGTCGTAGACGCCGACCGAGGACACGACGACATGGAAGAGGTCGGGGTGCTGGGTCAGCTCCGCACCCATCAGCAGGCCCCCGTTGCTCCCGCCCTGGATCGCGAGCTTCTCGCTCGAGGTGTAGCGCTTGTCGATCAGCGTCTGCGCGCAGGCGGCGAAGTCGTCGAAGACGTTCTGCTTCTTCGTCAGCTTGCCTGCCTCGTGCCAGGCGTCGCCGTACTCGCGGCCGCCGCGGATGTTCGCCACCGCGTAGATGCCGCCCTGCTCGAGCCAGAGCTTGCGCTGGGCGCGGAAGTTCGGCTTCTGGCTGATGCCGTACCCGCCGTAGCCGTAGAGGAGCAGCGGTGCCTTCCCGTCCAGCGCCGTGCCCTTCTTCATCAGCACGCTCATGGGGACGCGGGTGCCGTCCTTCGAGGTGGCGAACTCGCGCTTGACCTCGACATCGGAGAAGTCCGCGGGCGAGCGGAGCGCCAGCGCCGTGGGCGCGAGCGTGCCGGCAGCCGGGTCGTAGCGCAGCCAGTGCCCGGGCTCGGTGAAGCTCTCGCTGCGGACGAGGCACTGCTCGCCGGTGTAGCGCGTGAACCCGGTCACCGAGCTCATCGCCGGCAGCGGCAGCTTGCCGAGCGGTTTGCCGTCCAGCGAGAACACGCGCACGTCGTTCGGCCCGCCGACGATGTCCTCGACGTAGAGCCGCCCGCCGGCGACGTGGATGCCGTCGATCGCGGTGGTGCTCGCGGGTACGACCGACCTCGCCGAGGCGAGCGCGGGGTTGTCGAGTCCGACGCGCAGCACCTCGCCGTTGGCGTCCTTCGCGCGCGAGAGCAGGTAGAGCCCGCTGCCGCCGAACTCGGCGCCGACGACCTTGTCCTTGAAGCCCGCGATCGCGTGCAGCGCGCCGCCGGCGCTCCGTAGCCACCACGCGATCTCGCCCCCGTCGCCGTTTCGCACCAGGATCACGACATGCTTCCCGTCGCCCGAGGTTTCGAACTCGATCTCGGCGATCTTCGGCAGGTCCTTGCCGAGCACCATGCGATCGCTGGAGCGCGGGGTGCCGAGCTTGTGGGACCAGGCCTGCTGGTAGAACTCCAGGTCCGGGATCGGACGCTCGCCGGGGGCCGGGTAGCGCGTGTAGAGGAGCGACGTCCCATCCGCCGACCACGCCACGCTGCCGCCGGCCGTGCCGCCGTTGACGCGCGGCAGCACCTCCTTCAACTCGCGGCCGGTCTGCGTCTCGTAGATGTGGACCTCGCCGGATTCGATACCGCCCCTCGACAGGGAGACGGCAACCTTCGAGCCGTCCAGGGACGGCTCGAAGAAATCGATCGTCAGGCTCCCGGTGCTGTCGATCGCGTTCGGATCCATGATGACGCGCTCCTGGGAGAGGTCGTCCACCGAGGGCAGGGCCACGAGCAGCGGCTGGTTCTTCGGCGGCTGGTCCTTGAGGGCGAACAGCATGCCGCCGCGGTACTCGAGCGCTGAGTAATCGGGGGAGATGTCCCGCGACAGCTCGGCGACGCGGTCGCGGATCGCCGGCCGGGCGGGGATCTGGTCGAGCACGCCGCGCGTGTATGCGTTCTGCCCCTCCACCCAGGACTTCACC
>DATLUU010000415.1:0-2539 GCA_035577885.1 Verrucomicrobiia bacterium | reverse complement strand
CGCGATTCAGCACCGTGAGCGTGGTGCCCGACTTTCGATAGAGGACGATCGAGCCACTGTTGCTCGCCGGTGGCGCGGTGAACACCGTGTCCGGAGCGACACCGGTGAGCGGCTCGAACAAGGCCGTGGCGATGAGGAAGTGCCGCCCCTCGGGCCACGGTTGCCCGGCACGGCTCGCGAACACGCCGGGCAGGTCGGCGATGGTGTTGCCCGACGGGCCAAGGAGGCGCACGCCGAGCGCGGCATCGAACGTCTGCCCGGGGCCCACGGCCACCAGCTCGACGAACGCGCCATCGGGGCGTGCGTCAGCACAGCGGAGCAGGAACTCGTCGACCACGATCTTGTCCGTGGCCGCGCCGGCCGGGAGCACGGCGCACCCCAGGCAAGCGAGCCCGACGGACCACGCGATCCAACGGACACGCCGCGAGCGGGCGGGCGTCCGGGGGCGAAGGCGCATGGGGGCTCCCGAATCGAGGGGGAACCACGATTCTCTAACATCTCGCCGTGGGTCACCACTGGGAAGTCTCGAGCTCAAGTCATTCCACAGTTGAGACTTGCCGGTTGCGGGCACCCGAGGTCGTTTGGGACTTTCACGCTACTGCCCAAATGTGTAGTATGAGCCATCCCTGAGACGGGAGCCGGCCGCCGGTACGGTGCATGCAGGTGGCCGCGGCCCCCGATCCCCGCACTCGAGACGAAGCCCCTGCGAAGGAGACGCAGTCATGAACTTCACCCCGCCGCCCAATGCCAAGGAACGGTCGAAGGCGCTCGACCTCGCCCTGCAGCAGATCGAGAAGCAGTTCGGCAAGGGCGCCATCATGAAGCTCGGCGAGGGCAACGCCGTGCCCGAGATCGAGGTCACGTCCACGGGCTCGATCGGCCTCGACCTCGCGCTCGGCGTGGGCGGCGTGCCGCGCGGGCGCGTCATCGAGATCTACGGGCCCGAGTCGAGCGGCAAGACGACGCTGGCGCTCACCATCATCGCCAACGCGCAGAAGACCGGCGGCAACGCGGTGTTCATCGACGCCGAGCACGCGCTCGATTCGAGCTACGCCGGCAAGCTCGGCGTGGACATCGCCAACCTGCACGTGGCGCAGCCCGACACCGGCGAGGAAGCGCTCGAGATCGCCGACACGCTCGTGCGCTCGGGCGCGGTGGACATCGTGGTCATCGACTCGGTGGCGGCCCTCGTGCCGCGCGCCGAGATCGAGGGCGAGATGGGCGACTCGCACGTGGGCCTGCAGGCGCGCCTCATGTCGCAGGCGCTGCGCAAGCTCACCGGCTCCATCAACAAGAGCCGCACGTGCGTGATCTTCATCAACCAGATCCGCATGCAGATAGGCGTCATGTTCGGCTGCTTCCACTACAGCACGCGCGTGATGCTCGCCGACGGCTCGAGCGAGAAGATCGGCAAGATCGTCAACCAGAAGCTTGCCGTCGAGGTGCTGTCCTGGAACGAGAAGACCGGCGCCATCGAGCCGCGTCCGGTCGTCAACTGGTTCGACAACGGGCCGGCCGAGCAGTTCATCCAGTTCGAGGTCGAGGGCGGCCCCAGCGGCCGTCGCTGCTTCGCCGCGACGCCGAACCACACCATCTACACGCCCGACGGCGAGGTCTCCGCGGACGAGCTGGAGATCGGCGACGAGGTGCTGGTTTCCGTCGAGGACCACGCGCTGACGGATGATCAGATGCAAGTCGTGCTGGGTGGCAGTCTCGGCGACGGCTCCCTGCGCAAGGTGAGTACGCACAAGGCGATGTTCCGCGTGGGCCACGGCCCGCAGCAGGCCGACTACCTGCGCTGGAAGCACGACATGCTCGCACCGCTCGCGGGAGCCATCGTGCCGACCGGGAATGGCCAGGGCTTCGACACCCTCGCCCTGCCGTCATTCGCGGATCTGCGCAGCCAGCTCTATGCCGAGAACGGCGAGCGCGCCGTCTCGACGGCGGTGCTCGACCAGATCGATGCCCGCGGGCTCGCGGTCTGGTACGGCGATGATGGCTCGTTCGGCGGCTCGTTCGAACGCTGGGGCAAGGGCAAGGCCGTGCTCTACAACAAGAGCCTCAATGCCGAGTCCCGCGCTCGCGTCGCGGATTCGCTCGAGCGGATGGGTGTCGGCCGACCGCGTGACGATGGCCGCGGCTTCTGGTTCGACGCTGAGCAGACGAGCCGGCTGCACGCGCTCATCGCGCCGTACGTGCACCCGTCACTCGCATACAAGCTGCATCCCTCGCAGCGCGGGCGCTTCGCGTGGCAGCCGCAGCTGGGTGATGTGGCGCTGAGTGGCACGGACCTGGGATCGCGCCGCGTCCTGCGCGCCGTTTCCGCCAAGGTGACGAAGAAGTACATCAAGCCGCAGACGCGCGCGACGCACCGCTTCGACATCGAAGTCGAGGGCAACCACACCTACTTGGTCGACGGCGTCGTCGTCCACAACTCGCCCGAGACCACGGCCGGCGGCCGCGCGCTCAAGTTCTATGCGTCGGTGCGGCTCGACATCCGGCGCATCCAGACGCTCAAGGAAGGCGAGACGGCAGTCGG
>DATLUU010000414.1:0-3016 GCA_035577885.1 Verrucomicrobiia bacterium | reverse complement strand
TGGACGCGCTCGATGCACCGCCCGGCAAGCGGGCGGCGTTCCTCACCGTGGCCTGCGAGGGCGACGAGCAGCTCCGTCGCGAGGTGCTGGAGCTGTTCCTGCTCCACGGCGAGGCCGACCCCATGCTCGACCAGCCGCTCGACGGCGCCGGCGCGCTCGCCGGGCTCGCGGATCCGAGCGAGGCCACGATCGGCCCCTACCGGCTGGTGCGAAAGCTGGGACACGGCGGCATGGGCGTCGTGCACCTGGCCGAGCGCGACGGCAAGACATATGCCGTGAAGCTGCTCGCCTCGGGCGCGGTCTCGCCCGAGCTGCGCGAGCGCTTCCGGCTCGAGGCCGACATCCTCGGCCGGCTCCACCACGACGACATCGCGCGCATCATCGGCGTCGGCGAGATCCTGGGGCCGGGCGGCGTGTCGCAGCCCTGGATCGCGATGGAGTACGTGGAGGGCGTGCCGGTCCACGACTTCGCGGCGCGCGAGCACCTGGATCTCGACGCACGGCTCCAGCTCCTCGCCGCGATCTGCGACGCCGTCCAGCACGCGCACTCCCAGGGCATCGTGCACCGGGACCTGAAGCCCGCGAACATCCTCGTGCGCGCGGACGGCCGTCCCGTGGTACTCGACTTCGGCGTCGCCCGGCTCACGGGCGGCGATGAACGACCGACCGAGCTCGCCACGCGCACCGGGCAGCTGATCGGCACGCCGCAGTACATGAGCCCGGAGCAGGTCCGGGCCGAGCCCGCGGGCATCACGCCCGCCTCGGACGTCTACTCGCTGGGCGTGATCGCGTACGAGCTGATCGCGGGGCGCGTCCCCTACGAGGCGTCCTCGGTGTCACTCCACCGCGCGATCGCCATCATCCTCACCGTCGAGCCCCCGCCGCTTCGCTCGGTGGACCGGAGTCTGGGTGTCGCGCTCGAGCGCGTGGTGGGGAAGGCGCTCGAGAAATCGCCGGCGGACCGCTACGCGGACGCCGGCGCGTTCGCGGACGACCTGCGCCGCAAGCTCGCGGGCCGCCCCGTGCGCGCGCGCGGACCCAGCCTGTCGCGGAGCATCGCGCGCTGGACGCGCGCCCGCCGGCGGCTGGCCGTCGCGGCGCTCGCGCTGGCGCTCGCGGGCCTGCTCTACGGCACCTGGCGACTGGCCCAGGGCCACAACGGGGTGCCCCGCGAGCGCATCCTCGCCGCCTATCGCGAGGCGGAGACGCTGAGCCAGCAGGCGGTGGCGGCGCTCTACGAGGGCGAGCGCACGCCGTCCCGGCTCCGCCAGGCGATCGACCTCGACTCGCGCGCCCGTTTCCAGGTGGAGCAGGTGCCTCCCCTGCGCACGCACGACCGGCTGCTGCGCGTGATCGAGAAGGACCTGGGCACCGCACAGTTCCTGCTCGGCGAGCTGACCTGGGACATGCAGCCCTATCGCGCGTCCAAGGTCACGCTCGAGCACGCGGTGACGCTCGTTCCCGACACCTCCGCCGGGTGGGAACAGGACGTGCAGCTCCAACCGCTCGGCATCGCCGACGTCCCCCAGCGCGACCTCTGCGGCCTCCTCTCCGCCGCGTACCTGGGACAGTACCGGCTCTGGGGCGAGAGCAACGCGCTGGTGAATGCCCTGGACTGGCTGCGCACGGCGCGGGCCGAGATCCGGAGCGATCTGGGAGGCCCTCGTTCCGGAACGGACGGTCCGGACGCGGCCGTCATACATGTCTGGGCGTTCCTCTACAACTCGCTCACCGATGTCACGACCGAAGCGGCGCGGTTCCGCGCCGACACCGCATTCGCCCGGAGCGCGGTGCTGTACTCGGATTCCGCGATCGCCCGCCGCAGCTCGTTCCTCCAGGACTGGCCGGCGCTGGGCTCGCTGCTGTTCGAGCGTGGCCGTGCGTTCCGGACCTACGGCGCGCTCACCGCATCGCGCGCGGCGTTCGACTCTTCCACCCACTACCTGCACGAGAGCGCCAACTACCGGGGCCCGGAGCGGCCCTGGGTGTTCGCGCAGACGCGCCAGGAGCTGGCGAACCTGGCGCTCGACCGCGCCCTGCTCGAGGCGGATCCGTCGCGGCGGGAGCGGTGGCTCCACATGGCGCGGATCGACGTGGACTCCGCCCTGCGCGTGCTCCGGCCCTCGGAGCTGCCCCCCGCTGCGTCGGCGTCGCTCCGCTCGCTCGATGCCGAGCTCCTCGCCGAGATGGCGATGACCGAGGGGCGGCCCCTGCTGCTCGACGAGGCCGACGATCAGCTCCGCGAGGCTTCGCTGACGTTCCCGAACACCGCGTTCCCGCGCGAGGCGGCGTGGGTGTGCGTGCGCCAGGCCCTGATCGCGAGGGCGCGCTTCGAGGTGGGCGGCGACCGCCACCAGCTCGAGTCCGCCGACGCGGCGCTCGACCGGGCCCAGGTGCTCATGGAGACGCACCAGGACTCGCTGGTGCTGTTCCGGATCCGCCGCGAACGCGCCGCGGTCGCGAGCGCCCGGGACTCCGCCCGGCCCTAGGCTCCCTGCAGCTCGCGGCGCAGCCACGCGCGCGCGAACGCCCACTGCTTGCGTACCCAGCGGTCAGAGACGCCCAGCACCTCGGCGATCTCGGTCTCCGTCATCCCCGCGTAGAAGCGCATCTCCACGATTCGCTCCGCCTTCGGGTCCTCGGCCGCCAGCTTCGCCAGCGCGGCGTCCACGGCGAGCACGTCCTCGGTGCGGTCCTCGGTGATGGCGCTGTTGGGCCCCACCGTGACGTGGGTGACGCCGCCGCCGCGCTTCTCGGCCGCGCGCGCACGCGCGTGATCCACGAGGACACGGCGCATGGCGATCGAGGCCACGGCCATGAAGTGCGAACGGCGGGTGACCGAGAGGCCCTCCCGCCCCTGCATGCGGAGGAAGACCTCGTGGACGAGAGCGGTCGGCTGGAGGGTATGCCCGGCCCGTTCCCCCCGCAGATGATGGGCGGCCAGCGACCGCAGCTCTTCGTACAGCTCCGCCAGCAGACCTTCGTGTGCCGAGCGGTCCGACTCGGATCCGGCCAT
>DATLUU010000413.1:0-7244 GCA_035577885.1 Verrucomicrobiia bacterium | reverse complement strand
GGAAGCGCGGTCGCGAAATGGCGCGCGGCGCGTCCGACGCCGAGCAGGCGGACGATGGGGTGATCGGGCAGCGGAAAGCCATCACGCTCCGCGTATGGGCTCCAGTAAGCGTTGATGAGGCACGCGTGAGGCACGCGCGCGAGCGGCGCGGAGACCGCGAGGGAGAGCCGCAGATCGCCGACGACGAGGGCGGGCCGGATGGCCTCGAAGAGCTCCAGCTCCTCGCGGACGTAGCGCGAAAGCGCGCGCGCGCCGTAGGGCCGCAACCCGCGCGCGACCCGCCGGTCGACGACCGCGGCCGGCAGCGACGCGATCGGGTGCCGGACGAAGTGCGCGACGTCGGGTCCGCCGAACACCAGGTCGTCGAACAGCGCCGACGCGAAGTGCACCTCGTAGCGGCGCGGGTCGAGCGCGCGCGCGAGCGACACCAGGCGGACCACTTGCGCCAGCGACACCGCCTCGGCGGCGAAGAGGATGCGCTTCAACGCGGCCCTCCGCAGATCTCTAGCGCCTCCGCGGCGAGCGCGCGCCACTCAGCGGCGTCCGGGCCGAAGGCGGCGAGGTCCGCGCGCCGCGTGACGGCCTCGGCCAGCGGGCGCGCTCGGCCGCAGTCCCGCTGGTCCGCGAAGAAGGCCGCCGCGTGCGCCTGGTTGCCGGGGAACGCGCCGTCACGCGCCAGCGCCAGCGAAAAATACTGCGCGGCCTTCTTCGACGAGCCCACGGAGATCAGCGCGGGCGCCTTCCAGTAGAGGTTGGCGAGCGCGCGTGCCGCCGCCGCGTGGTCGTAGCTCGGATCGAGCGCTTCGAGGCGCAGCAGCGTCGCCTCGACTTCCGGGATGACCTTCAGCGCACGCAGCTTGCCGTGGGTCAGCGCCGCGCGCGCGAGGTTCGCGGGCAGCCACAGCAGCGCCTCGCGCGCGTCCAGGTTGGCGGCGAGCGCGGCGCGGCCGAGCGCGACGCCGCGCTCGTACGAAGCGCGCGCCGCCGCGTCGTCGCCCGCTTTCTCGGCGGCATCGCCGGCGCGGAAGGCCTGCTCGATGGCGCTCGGGGGCGGTCTCACTGCGCCCCCAGGGCGGGGCGCGCCGGCGGCCGCCGTCGAGAAGAGCGCCAGCGTGACGACATGCGCGCCCGTCACGACCCGAGCTCGCGTAGGGCGGCGAGTGTCTCGGCGACGCCCGCGTAGCCGCGCGCATACCAGATCCACCACGCGACCATCATGGTGGCGTGCCCGATGAGGATGAACACGTGGCTCCACATCTCGACCACGTCGGACCGCGCCGTCATGTATCGCCGCCAGTGCATGACCTCGTCGACGAGGCTGTAGAGAAACGAGAGCGCCGTCAGCACGAGCGCGGGAACGCCGTACGCGCGCCCGCCGCCGTAAGCCGCGCAGAGGAGGACGCAGCTCGCTATGCCGAGCGCGATGATCACGTGGTGGACCAGGGCCTCGCCGCCGCGCAGCGCTTCCTTGTGGATCGTCCGGTGGCCGATCGTGTCGACCGCGATAGACGCGGTGAAGATCGCCGCGCCGAGCGGCACGAGTCGCGCTTCGGGCGGCAACGGCGCGCCCGCGCGACTCCCCAGCCAGACGAAGCCCCCTGTCACGGCGCAAAAGCCGAGCATCAAGCCCACCCACGCGACGTAGACGATCCAGTCGACGCGCGTGAACTGTCGGATGCGACCGACGTACACGGAGACGGCGTTCACGCCGCGAGCCTCCTTCGCGCCCCGAGGCCCGCGACCGCGGTGTGGAGGACGGCCCGCGCGATGAGCCAGAGCTTGCGCGCGGGAGAGACGACGGCGCGCCCGCGCGTGACGTCGTACCCGCGCCGCGCGATGACGGCGCCGATCTCGGCGTAGATGAGGCGCGCGGCGCGCATGGCCACGCCGACCGAGGCCGGCAGCGTCGCGAGCCCGCGGTCGCCGCGCCGGTAGAAGTCGTCCGCGCGCTGAAGGAGAGCGGCGACCGCGCGCGCGGTTTCTCGACCGCCGGCGGTCGGAGATCCCACGCCGCCCAGCAGGTCCGCGGGGATGTATACGCGGCCGCGTTGCTCGTCCTCCGCGACGTCGCGGCAGATGTTGGTGAGCTGCATCGCCACGCCGAGGTCGGACGCCGTCGCGAGCGTCGCGGCGTCTCGCACGCCGAAGAGGTGCGCCATCAGCAGCCCCACGGTGCCCGCGACCCGGCGGCAGTAGATGACGAGATCGTCGAACGACGCGTACCGGAACAGGGTGAGATCCATCTCCATACCGTCGAGCAGCTCGTCGCACGGACGGCGCGGCAGGCGCCGCCGCCGCACCACGTCCTGGAAGCCCGCGAGGATGGGATCCTCGAGGTCGTCGAGATCATGGGGCCCATAGATCGCGTCCAGCTCGGCGCGCAGGCGCGAGAGGCCCGCGCGCGCCGCCACGGGATGAGCCGCGAGATCGACGGCGTCGTCGCAGCGGCGGCACCAGGCGTAGAGCGCGGTCGCGTCGGCGCGGACGCCCGACGGCAGCAGGCGCCCGGCCCACGAGAAGCTGCGCGCGTGGCGGCGCAGCATGGCGCGCGAGAGCGCGGCAGCGGTCGGCGTCATGACGCGAGCGCCTCCGCGCCTCGCAGGCCGAGATCGCGGATCACGACCCGCGCCGTCGCCTTCGCCGAGTTGATCACCCCGGGAACGCCCGCCCCCGGGTGCGTGCCCGCGCCCGCCAGGTAGAGACCGGGGATGCGCGGGTCCTTGTTGTGGGGGCGGAAGTAGGCGCTCTGGCCGAGGCGCGGCGCCACCGAGAACGCCGATCCTTGGAACGCGCGCAGCCGATCGCGGAAATCGAGCGGCGTGAAGATGCGACGGCACGTGATCTCGCGGCGCAGCCCTGGCAGACCGGCGGCTTCGAGCGCTTCGACGATGCGGTCGGCGTAGGGCTCTGCCTCGCGTGTCCAGTCGACGGGCGCGGCGCCGAGGTGCGGAACCGGCGCGAGGACGTAGAACGTCTCGCCGCCCGGCGGGGCGAGCGTCGGGTCCGTGACCGTCGGCTGGTGCAGATAGAGACTGAAGTCCGGCGGCAGCGTCGGGCCGTGGAAGATGTCGTGCAGGAGCTCGCGATAGCGCGGCCCGAACAGCACCGTGTGGTGGGCGCGGCCCTCGTAGCGGCGGCGGGTGCCGAAGTAGAGGACGAACAGCGACATCGACCAGTGCATCCGCTCGAGCCGCGATCGCCGGTCGTCGGCCGCCGGTGTGCCGGCGTAGAGGCGCGCGTACGTGTCATGGAGATCGCCGTTCGAGACGACGGCGTCGAAGCACTCGGTTTCCATGTCGCCGCAGGGGCGCGCGAAGGTGACGTCATGGCACGGTCGGCCCCAGGCCTCGCGCACGGAGACGCGCGCGACGGGCGTCGAGAGGCGCAGCTCGCCGCCGAGGCGCCGGTAGAGATCGACGAGCCCGCGCACCAGCGCGCCCGTGCCGCCGCGCGGAAAGAAGACGCCCCACTTGCGCTCGAGGAACGGGATCAACGTGTAGATCGCGCTCGTCTCGAACGGATTGCCGCCGATGAGGAGCGCGTGGAACGACAGCGCCTGGCGCAGGCGCTCGTCCTTCACGAAGCGGCTCACGGCGCCGTAGACGGACCGGTCGGCGCGCAGGCGTGCGAGCTGCGGCGCCACGCGCACCATGTCCGCGAAGCGGAGGAACGCCGCGTCGACCAGGCCCTGGTACCCCGCCTCGAAGACGCGCCGGCTGTACTCCATGAAGCGCGCGAAGCCGTCGCTGTCGGCGGGCGCGAGGGCGGCGACGCGCGCGCGCATCTCCTCCGCCGTGCCGCCGTAGTCGAAGCGCGACCCGTCCGGCCACTCGAGCCGGTAGAACGGGCGCACCGGCTCGAGGCGGACGTGATCCTCGAAGCGCTCGCCCGCCAGCGTGAACAGCTCCTCGAACACGTGCGGCGCCGTGATGACCGTCGGACCGGCGTCGAACGTGTGGCCCTGGTCCTCGTAGACGTAGGCGCGCCCACCGGCGCGATCGAGCGCCTCGAAGAGCACCGTCTCTGCCCCCGCGGCCTGGAGGCGCACCGCAGCCGCGAGCCCACCGAAGCCGCTGCCGATGATGGCGATGCGCGCATCAGCCATAGGCGGCCTCGAGGCGCCTGATCTCGGCGGCCACCGCAGCCAGCTCGGCGCGCGGTCCCACGGCCGCCGAGAGATCGGAGAGCGCGCGCCGCAGATAGCGGGTCGCTTGCTCGCGGCCTTCGCGGCCCACGGCCATGCGCAACGCCGCCGCGAGCGAGCGCGCGCGGCCGTCGTCGGCGCCGCCGCCCTCGTGCAGCGCCCGCGCCTCGTCCTGCAACTCGCTGAACGCGGCCTCGTCGAGCGCGCGCGCGGCGAACGCCCACGGCCAGGTCGGCGTTCCGTTGCGCAGGTCCTCGAGCGCCTTGTCGGACTCGCCGTCGGCGCGCGCCGTGAGGTTTCCGAAATCGTCGAGCATCTGCAGCCCGAGGCCCAGCCGGCGTCCGAAGCGCGCCAGTGCCTCTTCGCGATCCGCCGGCGCGCCCGCCGTCATCGCGCCGAGCCGCGCGGCGAGCTCCATCAGCGCGCCGGTCTTGAGGCTCGTGCTCGTCGCGACGGCGCGATAGACCGCGCTGCGCGGTAGCCGCGCGATGTCCACGCCGAGATCCAGCGCCTGCCCGAGGTGGCAGCGCGCCATGACATCGACGACGACCGCGTAGAAGCGCTCGCGGCGCAGCGGAAGCAGGGGCTCGAGCGCGTCGACGAGGCCGACCGCCCAGAAGTACATCCAGTTGCCCGCGTTGAGCGCGAGCGGGACGCCGTACCGCACGTGAACCGCGGGCTCGCCGCGTCTCGTGAGCGACCCGTCCTCGATGTCGTCGATGACGAGGCTGCCGGCGTGGATGATCTCCAGGGTCGCCCCGAGCGCGGGCGGCGGCTCGCCGCGGCCGTCGCCGAGGCGAAAGGCCAGCTCGGCGAGGCGCGCGCGGAAGCGGCGGCCCGGGCGGGCGAGGATGTCTCGCGCCAGATCGCCGAGCGTCCTTCTCCACAGCTCCGCCGGCAGCGGCGCGGCCTCCGGCGGCGCCTCCGGCCAGTCCTCGGCGTGCGTGAGCTGTGCGAGGCGGGTGGGCGAGAGCGCTTCGCTGACGAGCGCCGCGAAGCGGCCCTCGGGCACGGCCCGCGCGCGCGCGCCGGCGTTCACGCGGCCTCCCGCGCGCTGCCAAGCAGGCGCCGCCAGGAGATCCCCGCCGGCGGCCGACCGACGAGCACGCGTGCGCGATCGAAGGCCGTGCTGCGGGACGCGTAGAAGCGGGCGATGGTTTCGTCCGGCAGGCGATAGAAGCGATCGAGCGCCGTCCAGCGCGTCGCCGGCGGCAGCGCGCGGAACAGCAACCGCGCGAGGAGCCGCTGAAATCGGCGCTGGCCCGCCCGCTCGCTCGCGAGCGCGGCCAGTGTGCGGGACGCCTCCTCCCGCGTGCGGGTCCGCGCCAGGGCCTGCGCGACCCGCGCCGCCTCCGGGAGCGAGTAGCCGGTCACGCCGTGGAAGAAGCCGCCGCGGTAGCCGATCGCGAGCGGTCCGCCGCGGTCCGCCTCGGGCTGCCGCCGGTCGTCGAGAGGTAGAGGCAGCACGCCGACCTCCCGTCGGAGCACACGGTCGATTCGCGCTCCGTGCGCCTCGACGTAGGCGACCACCCGTTGGGAGAAAGCGTCCGTGTCGACGAGGCCGTCCTCGGCGTAGACGGTGTCCTCGACGAGGACGTGGCGGCGCGAGAACGGCAGCACGTAGACGAAGCGGAACCCGTCGTTCTGATCGACCGAAGCATCCATCACGACAGGCACGCGCCAAGGTCCGTCGTCCGTGAGCGTGAGCTCCAGTCCGACGAACTTCTGGTAGCCGCGCCCGCCGCCGCCATCGCGTTCCGGCCCGCGGGCGTCGAGAACGATGTCGCCCTCGACGACGCGGCCGTCCGCGACGCGCACCTGTCGTGCGCCCACGTCGACGGCGCGCGCGCCCAGCAGCACGCGGGCGCCAGCGCGCTCGAGCCGCTCGCGCACCAGGCGCGCGAAGCGCTCGCCCGTGATTGTCATGTAGCCCGTATCGATACGGCGTTCTCGCCCGGGGAACCGCACGACCTGGTGCGGCCAGCGGTGGGCCACGAGCGGCATCACGAGAGCGCGCGACTCTGCGTCGAGGTCGCTGTCGTGGCACGACCAGGTGTGGCCGTCGTCCCCGCCGAGGGTGCCGCCACCTTCGACGAGCGTGACGCCGGCGGCGCGGCCCGCGTCGGCGAGCGCCAGCGCCGCCAACCCGCCCGCGAGGCCCCCGCCCACGATCACGTGGCCGGGACCGGTCACGATGCGCTCCGTCCTTCGTGCCTCATACCCGCTCGAACGCACCGGAGGCAAAGTGAGTTACAGAAAAAGAAATCGAGGCGGGGCCGGGTGGTAACCACGCGGGCCGGAGCGACGTTGAAAGAGGGATGCGGCATGTCCTTACGCGCGAGCAGTCCATCCCCCAGCCCAGGGCGGAGGTGTTCGCCGTCTTCGCGGACGCGGCCAATCTGGAGCGCCTCACCCCGCCCAACCTGAGGTTCGCGATCCGGTACGAGCTGCCGTTCGGCCCGCTCGGCGAGCTGGCGCACGCGCTCTTCGTGCGCCGCCAGCTCGCAGCGATCTTCGATTATCGCCGCAGCGTCATCGAGACGGAGCTCGGGACGCGGTCGCCAACATGACGACCCCGGACGCCGTCGCTGTTCCCTCGGAAGCCATCGTGGGCGTCTACCGCGTACGACTGCGCCAGCTCGGCGACGAGCGCGGGCACTTCTTCGAGACCTTCCGACGCGGATGGATCCCGGACGCCCGCGAGATGGTGCAGGGCAACTGCTCGTTCTCGAAGGCGGGTGTCTTGCGCGGGCTCCACTACCACTTGAAACAGGCCGACCTGTGGGTGGTCCCGTCGGGGCGCGTGCGCGCCGCCCTCTACGACCTGCGCCGGGGCTCGCCCACGCGCGGCCGCAGCGAGGTGATGGAGATGGGCGACGCGAACCCGATCGCCCTCTATGTTCCACAGGGAGTCGCGCACGGATTCTTGGCGATCACCGACGCGTTCGTGACGTATCTCGTCGACGAGCTCTACGACAACAGCGACGAGCTCGGCGTGCGCTGGGACGATCCGGCGCTGGGGATCGCCTGGCAGGCCCGTCAACCGATCCTGTCGGCGCGCGATCGGTCGAACCCATTTCTCGCCGACCTGCCTGCGGAC
>DATLUU010000412.1:0-4931 GCA_035577885.1 Verrucomicrobiia bacterium | reverse complement strand
CGCGTCTACGGGGCATAAGACTCCAGATTAAGGCGCGGGGGCTCGGGGCCGCGGACACGGGAGTAACCATCAGCCCCGAGGTGGCCCCGCACGTAGGTGCTATCAGCGACGACTGGGTCTGAAACCTTCTTGCAGCCCCCGACCCCCAAGAGGGCGAGGAGGGTGCAGGCGATGGCAAACACGATGGCGAAGCCCACGAGGACCGCCAGAACAAGGCGCATGAAGCTACGCACCGCCTTCATCACCCCTCCTTGTCGAACGCATCGACGGCGGCGCGGGCGGCTTCGAGCGCGAGGACGTTCTCGTCATGCTCCATCTGTGTTTCGTGCCGGTCGTTGTCGAGCAGCCGCGACAGCCGACATTCCGCCCGGAGCAGGTCGCGCTCGGCGCGGAGACGCTCCAGCTCAGTAGGCTTGCGAGGCAGCGGCTGCTTCATCGGGGCCTCGTGAAAGACTGCTTGATGGAATAGCTACCGTACATCGGCTGGTTCGCATTGATGCGAGATTCCTCCAGCCGGGCCAGTGCAGCCTCGGCCGCTTCATTCGTCGGATAGGGACTGCCCTTGGTTGGGTGTCCGCACCACAGCAACCACCAACCTGCCACGAGCCCCGCCGTCCCTCCCGCGGGCTGCTTCACGTCGGTCATCGGCTCACCCCTCCTTGTCGAACGCATCCACGGCGGCCTCGGCGGTAACGACGGCGCGCCACGTCTCAGCAATCTCGATGCCTCGGGCATCTGCCCATGCCCGCCATGCACTCACCTCCGCCCGGAGCAGGTCGCGCTCGCGCTTGATGCCCACGTACTCTGCGAGCGTTGCGCTCAAGTGGCTGGCGGCTCGGTCGAGCCGGTCGCGCTCGGCGCGGAGACGGTCCACCTCAGCGATGAAGGCGGGCATTCCGGCGCGGACTCCGAACAACGCCTCGGTGTCGCCGCGAGATAGCCCCTCGATGATTAGCTTGCCCGGCGAACGTGCGTTGAGCATCGGCACGAGTTCGGCGGCAAGCGGGGCCAGCACGCGAATCCGCGCCTCCATTTCCGGCGTCAACACTCGGTCAGTCACGGGCGAGCCTGCTTCCGATCCACGCGGCGCACGGGACAGCGACCGCGTTTCCGAGCATCCTGTAGCGATGCGAGTCGGCGTGGCCTTCGGTCCAACCGTCGGGGAAGCCCTGAAGCCGCTCGCATTCCGTGGGCGTCAGGCGGCGCACGCCCAGCATGGACGCCAGCACGGTCCCAGCCTCGTTGCCGGTAGCGGCATTGCCCTTGTGCTGGAGCGCGCCCGTCCGGTCCGCAGGATAGGCGTGGTTCGGGCCTTCCTGCGCGCCGCCGACGATGTTGAATGGGATGAGGTGGCCGTCTTTCGTGTCGCTGTCGGTGCCTTTGCTGTCGCGCTCCTGGAGCGCCCATGCGACCCGCGGCACGACGTTGTGCAGACGGAAGTTCCCGGAGCCCTCTTGCGTGTAGGTCCGGCCTTCGCAGTGCAAGATGGGGTCGGCGACTTCTGGGATCACGTAGTTGGTGTTGTGTCCCTGTCCGGTGCCGCCGGGGTCAGAACGGAGGGCGTAGCTGACGAAGTTATCGCATCCGTCTCCCCGGAAGTCTCCGGTGCCGTCTCCGGGCCGAACAGTGTTGGCGACGAAGGCTCCGCTGCTGTCGGGGTTGTCACGCCTGCCACGGCCCGGAGCGCCGCCTCCAAGTGTCCCGGCAACGTCCGCCCCCGCTTCGCCGCGCGGCGGAGGATTCCCGCGCAGGCGCGCGGCGAGAGCGAGTACCTCGGCGGCGCGTTCGGCTCCAGAATCGAGACGAGTGAACACTCCGAAAATGCGTCGGCGTCGCTGGGCCACGCCGAAGTATCGAGCATCAAGAGTTGTCCATGCCCCGAGATACCCGATCCGCTCCAGTTCCACGAGGACGCGAGCGAAGTCCGCTCCGCGATGGCTAGAGAGCAGTCCGGGAACATTCTCCCAAACAAGCCAAGTAGGCTTGAGTTCATCGACGATCCTCGTCATCTCGTAGAACAGCCCGGAACGCTCTCCGGCGAGCCCGGCCCGCTGGCCGGCGACACTCAAGTCCTGGCAGGGGAACCCGCCGCACACGACGTCAACCGGCGCGAGGTTGTGCGCCCCGCACTCGCGGATGTCCGCGAACCGCTCGGCTCGAGGGAATCGGCGCGCGAGCACCTCGCGGCACTTCTCGTCCAGCTCAACCTGCCAGACCGTCTCGTGGCCTGCGCGCTCGAAGCCGAAATCGAACCCGCCGATGCCGGCGAACAGGCTCCCGACCCTCACCGGTCCGTCTCCTTCTCGGCGGGCGCGAGCGAGCGGATGGCGGCGCGCGCGATGATGGCTTCGAGTGTCGGGCGCACGTCGTCGGTGTTGAACCGCGTAGCCTCGGCGACTTCGCTCGTGGTGAGCATGTGACCAGCCAACGCGGCCTCCATCAGGAGGCCCGGCAACTCCGACAAGATGCGCTCCCGTTCCGCGACCTCGCCAGCGTGACGAGCGCGGGCGATGGACCGGGCAATCACAACGGCAAGCATCGGCTCCATCACGAGTGTGGATGTGGTCGGGTCGCACCAACACTGAGCCGCGTTGAAGTAGTCCTGCTGCGTGGGCTCCGGCGGGGTGGAGGACGGCGGCTCTCGTCTCGCGTGGTCGTACCCGGCCATGATGGCGTTGGCGAACCACGTCACCATGAGGTCTTTGTCCCCGCCGTGGATACGAACGAACTCGTCCGCCCATTTCCAAGCATCGAACTCGCCCACAAGATGCGTCGGGTCAGGCGCGGGCGCGACGAACCCACACGCCTTGCAGACTTCGCCCGGCCCGAGCAGATCGTGGGCGCTGTGGCCCTTGTCCAAGTAGCAGTTGTCCGGGGTGTTCATGGCTTCACCTCGCACATGCGACGCACCAAGTCCTGTGCGCTGGCTTGCATTGCTTCGATGGTGGGCTTGAGTGCGTCCCCCGCAGCGGCCCACGCAGCGGCCCACGCAGCGTCCCACGCAGCGGCCCCCGCAGCGGCCCCCGCAGCGTCCCACGCAGCGGCCCACGCAGCGTCCCCCGCAGCGGCCCTCGCAGCGTCCCACGCAGCGGCCCTCGCAGCGTCCCACGCAGCGGCCCTCGCAGCGGCCCTCGCAGCGTCCCACGCAGCGGCCCTCGCAGCGGCAAGTGATGGCTCCGCGACTCGGGCCGACTTGAGATCGACAATCGGAGCCAATGCCCGGAGCGTGGCCGCGTGCGTGGCCAAGGCTGGCGTTAGGTCGAGGAACGCCGGGGCAAGGGTCCGCGCGAGCCAGTCCAGCGCCATGAAAGACCGCACCGTGGCAGCCTCCGACCCGTGCGCCGTGTCGATGATAAGCGGGAGCAACGGCTTCAGTAGTCTGCCGCGCGTCTCCTCGTCGGGGAGCGAATCGTTCCACGAGCGCATGAACGCACCGATGGTCTCGCACACACACGCGGGGTGGTCCGACCAGGGTTCGTCGGCCATCCACGCAGCGGCTTCCATCACGCACATCTTGCCGTTCGGCGAGTGGGCTCCCGAAAGTAGCGGCTTGTCTGCGGGTAGTTCTCGAATGATCGGCGTCACGACACCCTCCGCAGCAAGAGCTGGGTAAGTTCGGAGTGGGGCAGCATCGCCACCAAGATACGGTGGTGCGCGGCAGCGAGTCGCACGGCCCGGCGCGTGTGGTGCCAAGATGAGCTGAACCGGAAGCGGTCAGCCGCTTTGCCGGCCCGCTCGCAGCACTTGCCGTGGAGGTGGACGATCCGCGAGAGCGTGTTGAGCGTGTCGGCGGTCACTTGGCGGCCTCGCTTTCAAGTTTGTTCAGGGCCTCGGCCACGGCACGGGCTTGGGCTTCTGGCACGTTGACGTTCCAGCGCGAACCATCATCCGCAACGGTGTAGCCTCCCGCGCGCCATTCTTCCACCGTCCACCGCGGCTTGGGCTTTGCTGCCTCCTTGGCGGCGAGGCTTTCTTGCCCGATGCGGAAGCCTTCTTGATTGCCCTCCGACGAGATGTAGACGCCGGACTTCGCCATCTTCTCGCACGCCTCCAGCGCCCGGCGGTGCAGGTCGGTCGCGAACATCGCCGGGTCGTACAGGACCACGACTTGACCGCAGTTGCCGCAGCGGACTTCGGCGCTCGGGTGAATCATCACGGCCTCCCGTAGAGATAGGGGAGCAACGTACACACTTCGATGCCCGCGGCCAGGGTCAGGGCCATGACGAGGGCGGCGACAGCGTAAGCGACGTTGCGGCGCATTCAGTCCTCCAGTCCCTTCAAGGCACCTTCGGCGAACGTCTCCAGATGGGTGGCGGTCCAGTCCACGCAGTTGTCGGCAATCTTGTTGAGCGCGGCCTTGGCCTGCGAGAGTTTGGCTTCGGCGGTTTCAGCGCGGGCCTTCCACTCAAGGCCCTCGCGCTGAAACACGCCGGCCGCGTAGTTCGCCAGCGCCCGCCCAAAGGAACGCGACGGCCCTTGCGATCGAGCTTCCACGAGCCCAGCTTGGGCAATAATGGACTCGGCCTCCTGAGCGCGTCGGTGCAGCTTCGCGTTGCTACTCTCAAGCTCACGGATGTGGGCCTGCTGGGCGGCGATGGTCTCGGCGGCGAGACGGGCGGCGATCCTGGCGTCCTCCACCGCGCGCAGGGCTTCGCTCAACTGGGCGGGTTTCACTTCCCCTCCCCGGCGAGCGCGGCCTTCGCAACTTCGCGGCAGCAGACGCCCGGCCCGTGGTCGCACGGCTCGGGCAGGTTCAGTCCCGGAGGAAACACACCCCAGAGGTCGGTGGGTTTCATGTGCGACTCGCCCAGCCGGCAGTAGGTCACGGTGCGTCGCTCGAGGTGGGCGACGGTGGCGCGGGTCCGCAGCATCCCGCGCGGGTTGGCCTCAAACTCGCCCTGAACCGCGTACCGCTGATGCTCGTTCAGGTC
>DATLUU010000411.1:0-13048 GCA_035577885.1 Verrucomicrobiia bacterium | reverse complement strand
CTCGTGGTCGTCGTACGTCGGCTGGTCAGGTCCGCACGGGTAGCCGCCGCAGTCGCGTGAATGGCACACGGCCCACGCGTAGAGCGCGAGCAGCGCGAGCAGCAGTAGCAGAGAGAGGATCATGTACGCCGTCCGATCGCGTGGGTGACATTGATGTACGTCGCGTTCCAGTCGCGCCGGTGAGTCACCGCGCGATCGTCGACGTACACGTCGGCGAGCGGCTTCGGCTCGATGGTCAGGAACGGGAACTCGTGCACCAGCAGCCAGTCGCGAATGTACTGCACGCCGCCGGGATAGTTGGCGCGAGCTGAGTGCACGAACACCTCGTGGCCGGCGCGCGTCAGACGGCGCACGTAGTCGAGCGCGCCCTGCATCGGCTGGCCGGCGCGATCGGACAGCACCCCGTCGAAGTCGAGCGCGATGATGCTCACGTGACCTTCCAGTCGTCGGAGTGCTTCGGCACGTTGCGCGCGATGAACTGGAACGGGAAGTACCCGTGCCCGCTCAGGTACGCCATGCACGTGAACTGCCGGATCTGCGCGCCTTCGAGGAACTGGTCGAGGCCCTGCGCGATGACGCCGCCCGAGCGGCGCACGAAGGCCATGAACTCCAGGTCTTCGGGCGAGCCGTGCTCGATGCTCTCGCCGACGTACTCGAACACCTCAGCGAAGAACGTGCTCGTGCCGATGGAGAGGATGCGGCGCACCTCGGGCTCGCCCTGCGCGTCCGCCCAGTCCGCGATGTCGGGCTCGGCGTCGAGGAACACGCACGCCTGCACGAGCGCTTCGAGCAGGTGCAGCGCAGTGTGGTCGTCCGCATCGTCGGGACCGATGACTCCGGCCGAGATGATGTCGGACATCGGTGCCTCGTCGGCGTCGTTCTGCGCGAAGCCGGAGCTGCGCATCATCTCGTCGAAGGTGTCGTCGTCGGGGTTCATAGGATGCCCTTGTCCTTCCGGTAGCGGTCGAGGGTCGTCTTGCCATACCTCGCCGCGAGGTAGTCCAGGTCGACCTCCATCAGGTTGTAGTTGCCGTCGTGCACCTGATGGCAGACGAGGATGCCCCGCCAGTGGTTGTGCGTCTGCGGCCCGAGGTACCGCGGGTTCTTCGGGTACGCCGAGCCGGCGACGAGGGCGCGCTGGAGGCCGGCGATGGTCGGCCGCACGCCGGTGAGGAGCCCTTGCTGGTGCCCCTGCGTGAACGAGTGCCCGATCGTCTTCAGGCGCGTCTCGGCGTTCTGGCCGCCGTAGGGCCGGCCGGTGCTCGGGTTGTAGAAGTAGTGGGCGTACATGACGCCGTCGAGGTTCAGCGGCTCCAGGAAGGGCACGGCCTCCCAGCCGTGACGGTCGAGCCGGTGCGTGCCGACGCTGTCGATCTGCGGGTTCGCCTCGGCGTGCCGGTCGAGGCGCTCCTCGTGGTTGCCGTCGAGCAGCACGAGGCGCGGGCGATACTTGCGCCGGCGCTTGCTGTTCGCCACCTCCAGCGGCTCGCTGAGGCGCGCGAGCCCGTCGTTGTACGCAGCGATGTCGGCCTCGACGCGCTCGCCTTCCATCACCTTCTTGCCGCGGTCGTACCACGAGAGACTGTTGAAGTCACCGAGGTCGCCGAGCTGGATGAACGTGGTCGTCCAGTCAGGCTTGTCGATCGTGTGGTCGACGGCGTACCGTCCGATCCACTCGACGAACAGCGTATCGTCGGCCGGCGCGAGCTGAAGGTCAGGGATGATGACGTGCACGTTGATGCTCATGTGGCTCCCAGCCTAGCGCGTTCCCCGAACACGATGGACATCGCACGATGCACGTTCCGGTCGAACTCCAGGATGCTCCCGTCGTTGATGAATGAGGCGTCGAACGAGTACCGATCGAGCGCCGTCTCCGAGGGGTGAGCGTTCACCGGCTCGGTGCCGGGGCGGACGATGCGCCACACCTGCCCGCCACGCTGCTTGATGGCCTGGTACTCGTTCGGGAACCGTACGTCGGTGATGACGTAGCGGCCGCCGTACTTGACCTCGCCGGGCATGAGCCCGTCGACCTGGCGCATCGCGGTGTCGACCCAGATGTTGTCGCCGAGCACCTGCCGGCCAGCCTCGGTGCCGAGGCGCTGGAGCAGCTTGCGCACCGTGAACTCCGACCACGCCGGTCCCGACGCCTTGGCCTGCTCCCAGCCGATCTGATCGACGAGCGCCTGCACGGCCCACACACCATCAGGCATGCCATCCGCGCCGATCACGTCGACCATCGGGTTCAGGGCGTACAGCACGTCGCGCAGCGCGTCGGCGAACGCCACGCGCTTGAAGCCGAAGTGTTCGATGAGCACGCGCGCCGCGGTGTCCTTGCCCGCCTGCGCGTAGCCCGAGAGGCCGACGAGCAGCGACGCGTTGGCCGGCTTCGACTCGTCGTACCACGTCCATGAGCCGCGCTGCGGGATCAGGTACATGACCTTCTTGCCGGTGACGCGCGACACGTACAGCTCGTGCGCGACGCCGGTGCTGTTCTCCCAGCCGGGGAGCAGCGCGATGGCGTCGATGTAGCCGGGGCGCGCGAGCTGCTCCAGGTCCCAGCCGATCAGGTCCTGGAAGCGGAGGCCGCCGCCGGTGCCGTCCTCGTGCAGCCCGAGCGCGTAGCCCGGCCGCGTGTGGCAGAGCGGGTCGACCTCGCGGTCGTGCTCGGCCGGCGAGATCACGTCGAAGCCGGCGGCGCGCATCGCTGCGGTCGCGCCGTCGAACGCCGGGAAGTTGTACTCGGGGATGCCCCGCATGGGGCCGGAGATATAGACGCGCATCAGGCTGCGCCCATCACTTCGCGGACCCAGCCGATGCGAGGCAGCATGCCGGCGGCCATCCAGCGCCGGGCGATGCCGCGCGCTGAGCCGAGGGTGTCGCACCAGAAGACGACGCCGTGGTCGTCGTCCGAGAGCGCGCAGAGGTAGAGGGCCTTGTCTTGGAGCTGGACCTTGCGTGTCGAAGCGAGTCGTCCGGTGAGCATGGTCAGTTGCCTTCCAGGAGCCCGGCAGCGCCGGGAGAGTCAGGGACGTACCGGTAGCCGATCACGTACTTGGCTGGGCTGTCCACGAGGTAGCGGTGCGCCCGCCAGTAGAACCACGGATCTTCGCCGAACATTCCCAGGAACTGGTGGTTACAGCGCGTGCAGAGCAGGCCGCGGATCAGCCCGCTGCGGTGCTCGTGGTCGACCGCGAGCCGCGGCGCGTGGCCGGGCAGCATGCGCTCGCAGATCACGCACACGCCAGCCTGAGCGTCGCGCAGCGCGTCGTAGTCCGCCGGCACGAGGCCGTACCGGCGGCGCAGCTCACTCTCCCAGCTCACGGCGCTCCACCCCCTCGGTCAGGAATGCGAGCCCGGTCGGCTGCCAGTCTTCGAGCCACTCGTTGAGCTGGCGCATGTACTCGGCCTGGATCGCCATCTCGGCCAGATCTAGCTCCCGGTCGAGCGCGCGCCGGAACGCGCCATCGTCCTTCATGGCGTGCTCATGTTCCACGCGATGGCGAACGCGCCGCTAAACAGCGCGAACGCGAGGATCGTCGTCGACACGCGCGGGAACCGGTCGCCGAGGTGCTCGATCAGCACGAGCGCGCCGATGCGGATCGCCGAGAGGAACGCGAGCCCGCCCACGACGCCGACCGCGGCGAGCAGCGCACGCACCGGTGGGTTGCCCTCCCGGTAGCCCTGCTGGATGAAGCCGTAGGTCGTGAGCGCGTCGCCGAGCACGGCGCACGACGCGAGGATGAGGAGCACGCGACGGAGCTTCATACCTCGTCCACCACCCAGGTGAAGGTGGCGTTGCCCACGAGTGTCTCGCCGAGAGTCCCCCTCCAGGTGGTGGGCCAGTCGACCTGGATCAGCCGCGCGTCGGGCTGCGGCGGGTCCAGGAACATCTCGCTCGACTGCGTGACTTGCACGACCTGCTTGTAGATGCCGGTCATCGCGCCAGCGCTCCTCGTGCGATGGCCTGCGCGATGAGCGGCGCGAGGTGCTCGACGAGATCGCGCGCCATCGTGCGCCCCTCGACCTCGGCGTACCGGTCGAGCGCGATGTGGTCGCCGCGGTCACGGAACAGTTCGAGCAGGGATGGCGGGAGGACGATGCGCGAGTAGAACATCGGGTCGAGGATCTCGAACTCGTCGACCTGCCGGGCGAACCACGTCGTCTCGCCGTCCGCGGGCGGCGGGTAGTCCTGGTCGGCCACGTCCGCCGTGACGCGGAGCGTGATCGTGATGCTGCGCAGTGCTCTCATGCCTCGCCTCCGTGGTCGAGCCACTCCTCCCAGTCGTCATCCTCGAACTCGTCCAGCTCGACGCCAGGGAACTGCGCCCTGATGTCGTCCATCGAGAGCTTGATGGTAACGGCCTGGTCGGGATTGATGAGGAAGATGGTGTCGGGTGGGCAGTCCTCGTGCTTCTGGATCTCCGCGTCGATGAGCTTGCGGAGCTGCTCGTCGCGCATGCCGGCGCCGCTCACGACGCGCGCTCGTACTGGTCCTGGGTGCGCTCCAGCACCGAGACGACGACGATGATGCCCAGCTCGATCGCGTACGCGACGGCGATGCCGCCCCGCTGCGCGATCCAGTTGTTGGGGCCGTACGACTCGTGCGACGGGTACGACACCTCGGGCTCGTTGACGCACGAGCGAATGTCGGCCTGGCTGACGCCCATCTCCTGGGCGCGCTTGATGGCGTGCGGGCGGATCACAATCTCCTGCATCACTTCCCCTTGGTCAGTGCGTCGACGATGTAGTCGAACGCGTCTTCCGTGTGGAGCGCTTGCTCTGGCGTGCGCCAGCCTGCGCCTTCCTTGTATAGCACCTGTGCGGCCCCTGCTCGACCGAAGGCCGGGGCGAGCGCGCGCACGTGTGCGATGAAGTGGGCACGGCGCAGCGCTCGCCCCGTGATCTTCTGCCGACCTCGTGTGACCTGCATCAGACTTCCATCTCCTGGAGCAGGTCGAGGATCTCCGACACGCAGCCGCGCACCGCGTCGCGCGTATCGAGCCCGCACTCGTTCAGGTCGGCGCGCGTCACCGTCGACGTGATCTCGTCGAGCAGGTCGGAGAGCCGGCGGCGGTTCGAGCGCAGGAAGTTGAGCGGCGTGTCGTTAACGAGGATCTTCGTCCAGCGCGTGCCCCGGTCGTTCTGGAACACGATCACGACCTCGGGCGTACCGCCGTCCGTCGTGTACTCGTGCGCCGAGATGACGCGCGTGCCGTACTGCCGACCGAAGACGGTCAGCGCGCGCTCGCCGTTGCGCCGGCACTGCTCGACGTAGAGCGGGATGGCGTGCGCGTTGATGCTGAAGGGCTTGAACTGATTAGTCACTCGGTACCCCACTGCTTGGCGTCCCAGAGCATGCGCATCGGGAACGGGTTGATGTTGTCGGCGATCGACTGGAGTAACACCTGAAGTTGCGGTCCCATTCCCGGCAGCACCTCACACACGAGAGAGTCGTGAATCTGGAGGCACACACGGAAGTAGGAGTGCGTGCCCTGCTCGGGCCACACGGCGAGCATCACGTCCTTCATGAACTCTCCGATCGCGCCCTGCACCACACTGTTCAGCGCGGTATAAGTCTTCGTGTTGCGGTAGCCGGCACCCTTATACCGGCGGAAGCGACCGGGCACGTGGAGCGGAATGTAGCCGAGCTTGTCGGCCTGTCGTTGCAGGCCGCCCATGAGGCGCGCCAGGTCCGGGTACGTCGCCTTGTACTGCGCGTGGATGCGCCCGCCCTCGGCGATCTCGGTGCGCGTGATCGCGCGGCCCGTCCCCTTCACGAGGTACCACGCGATCTTCTTCGCCTGGATGCCGTACGGGTAGCCGTAGCCGACGTTCTTGGCGAGCGTGTACTCGCGGCCGTGCTGCTTCTTCACCTCGTCGAGGGAGATGTCGCCCCACTCCGCACCCCAGATGGCGATCGCCGTCTCGGCGTGCAGGTTGCGGCCGGCCTCGATGGCGTCGATCATGTTGTGCTCGCCGGCCCAGCCCGCCATGACGCGCATCTCGGCCTGCGCCAGGTCGTACTCCCATAGCTCCAGGCCGGGCTCGGGCACGAACACGGAGCGCACCTCGGCCGACGTGTCGGCGCGGGGAATGTTCTGGAGGTTCGGGTCCGACGACGCGAGCCGCCCGGTCACGGTGCGGTTCATGGCGAAGGCCGAGTGGATGCGGTCGTGCGGGTCGCGCTTGTCGAGGAGCCCGTTGTAGTACGTGCCCACGGCCTTGCTCAGGGCGCGGTACTCCAGCAGGATCTCGACGCTTGGGTGCTCGCCGAGCAGCTCCTCCAGCGCGTCGCGGTCGGTCGACGGCGCGCCCTTCTTGGTGCGGCGCGTCACCGGGACGCCCCACTCCTCGTAGAGGAGCTTCTGGAGCTGCTGCGGGCTGCCGAGGTTGATGCCCTCGAAGTAGCCGCGCAGCTCGTCGAGCTTGGCGAGCGCATCGCGCCGGAGGTTCTCGGCGGCGAGTGGGTTCACCTTGATGCCGGTGCGCATCATCTCGTAGAGCACGACCTGGAAGGCGAACTCTCGCTCGATGTCGGGGCTGATGTCGAGCCCGGCCATGTTGCTCTCGATCAGCTCGCGCTGCCACTCGGCGAGCCGGTACGTCAGGTTCGTGTCCATCATGGCGTACGGCGCGGTTAGCTCGGCGGTGATGGTCGCCCACGTGTAGACGCTCGCCTCGTGCAGCCTACGTGCCTCCTCACGGGCCGCGGTCGCCGTGCCGCGCCCGATCCACCGGGGATCATCGCCGGCCCGCAGCTCGGCGTACAGCTCCCCGATCGGCCGGCCGCGCATGGCGGCCTTCAGCTCGCGCTGCTTGTCCTTGGCCTCGGTGCCGAACGCGCGCTCGGCGGCGTCCTTCAGACGGTGCGACCAGTTCTCGTCCATCATCCAGTCGATCGTCTGGGTGTCCCAGAACCGGCCGGCCGGGATCTCGAACGCCGGGCAGGTCTTGCGGAGCACGGCCCAGTCGAACTCTGCGTGGTGGTAGACCTGCGTGGCGAGAGTGACGTTGAGCGCCTCGACGATGGGCGTGATGTTGACGGCCGGCAGGTCGGAGTGCGAGACGTTCACGTACCAGTCGATCAGGTCGCCCTGGCCGCCCAGGTCGTAGGTGAGGCTCATGCCCCGGCACACGTCGTCCTGGTAGACGTGGAGCCCGGTCGTCTCGGTGTCGACGGCGACGTACTCACCAGGGTGGAGAGAGCGGATCTCTCGTGCGATCTGGAGGACTGTCTGTTGGTCGGAGACGATCATCAGAGCTTCGTCATCCGGCCGTCTTCGTGGAGCTGAAGCTTGCCGCGAAGGATGAGGTCGTCGAGGTGGCGCTGGTAGTCGTTCATCGACTCTCCCGCGTCTGCGAGGATCATCAGGATCTCCCAGCGCTGCCGCGTATCGCGAGGGATGACGACGGGAGCGTCGTAGTCGGTGATCTCGACGACGCCGGGGATGAGCCCTTCGCTGTGCTCCCAGCCGACGATCAGCCAGCCCAGCTCCTCGTCGGACAGGTCGGGGATCGTCCACGGCGGCTCGCCCTGCGTCGCTGCGAAGAACCGCTCGAACCGTTCCTTGATTGTCATCGTCTGCTCCTTGGTTCGCTGGTGAGTGTAGCTGCTGTCGTGGACCCCATGGCAAACTTTCAGGTTTACTAGGGGTGCCATGGCTTGCCATGGGGTCTGACCTGCGAAAACGCACTACCCCATGGCAAGCCTTTGCCGTGGTGAATGTCCTAGTTTGTCCTACTCCCTAGCCGCGCCAGATCCGGTGATTCTTGGCGTCGAGCTGAAGCCGCCCCTGCTCCTGCATGATCGCCATCGCCGCACCCGCGCGCTTCTCCGGCAGGCTGGCGAGCTTCGCCATCTTGACGATGCCGGGAGACTCGGTGCCGACCTCGACCCAGGCGTCGTATGCCAGCTCCAGCATCGAGTAGTCGTCGAGCGGGGCCTTGTCGGCGTCCGTGAGGGCCTTCTGCCGGGTGTGCTCCCAGGCGGCGATGTCCGGGTGGTCGGTGATGCGCTCGCCGGGCACGAAGATGGCCGTGTCGTGGTCGGGCGCGGCGTCGAGCCGATAGCTGCGGAGGAAGCCCTCGTTCGCCACGTTGCTCTTGACCACTGCCATCGCCCACTCGGCCCAGTCGTCGGTGCCGGCCTTCGCCACGTCGATGCGGTGCCGCACGACCTGGGAGAACGCGCCCGTACCGCCCGAACGGTTCCGAATGGAGCCATCGGTGTTCTTGTTGTAGTGGTGGACGAACAGGATCGCGGCCCCTGTCGCCGTGGCGATGCGGGTCAGCGACTCCATCGTGGGCCGGATCTGGCCCTCGTCGTTGTAGTTGAGCGGCGCGCCCTCGGGCGGCGTGACGAACGACCGGCCGGGGTCGAGGATCAGGAGCCGCGCGCCTGACGCCTGGATCATGCGCACGACGACATCCTCGTCACGAGGGAACGTGAAGCGCGCCGAGAGCGGGTCCCAGTAGACGATCTCGCCGTCGCCCTCGGTCCAGCCGGCGGCCTGCACGCGCTTCTGAATGTCGCGCTGCGGGTCATCCTCGGAGGCGAACCAGATCACGGGCCGGCCGGCCTTGGCCTCGCGCACGGCGAGCCAGGTCGACATCATGCCCTTGCCGATGCCCTCGACGCCGGCCAGCATCGAGCAGAAGCCGAGGGGCACGTAGTGCTCCCAGAGCCACTCGATCGGCTCGGGCGGCTCCAGCTTGGAGTGGTAGAGCAGCCGCGGCTTCAGGGGCGCGGGCTCACCGATGATGGCCGGCACGCCCGTCTCATCGACGATGAACTCTATCTCGGGTGGCGGCGGCACGGTCCAGTCGCCGGTACCGCGGATCATATCGAGCAGCTTCTCGGGGTCGCCCGGCTCCTCCATGAGGCGCTGCGAGATGTACCCCACCACCGAGGCGATGAAGTGGTCGCCGTAGCCCTGCCGGCGGAGCGAGCCGATGATCTGGAGGACCGCGTTGTGCCGGTTCCCGACCTCGATGACCTCGACGCCAGAACCGGCCCCTGTGTGGCCCTGTGAGCGCTCAGCCTGCTGGGACGCCCGGACGGAGGCGAGGACCTCCAGCGGCCCGGACGCGCTCACCAGGCCGGAGAGAGGGCGGTTCACCGGGCATCCCCGCCCGTGATCCACTCGTAGACCCCACCGTCTTCGAGCTTACTGGGCGGAATCACCACATAGTGCTTCCGCCCGGTCTTCACGTCGATCCACTTCTGCTCCCCGTTGGGGCCGCGGAGCGGGCCGGCACCGGGCACCTCGTGCTCGCCGAGGTCGTAGTAGTGGTGCCAGCCGTGGGGCGTCTTGCACACCCAGTTGCTCGGGTAGCCGTGGCTCAGCCACCACTCGTGGGCCTCTGCGGTGTCGCAGTCGATCACGAGCAGGCCGTCGAGGCGCAGGCCCCAGTTGCCGTTGACCTTGGCGTGGGCCTCCCAGGCTGCGGGGTCCGCATCCTCGGCCTGCCACCGGGTCGCTTCACGGATGGGGCGCTTGGTTCCCGGCATGAGCGGGATGAAGATTCTGTCCACGATGGGGAGCCCTCCTCGGGCTCGGGCGCTGGCGCGCCCCTTGGGATCAGTGCAACGGTGCAGAAGCGTACCGCGTGGGTACGCTTCTGCACACCGGTCAGTCGTCGAGGCCCGGCACGCCTGCCTTGGCGACGAAGGGCTTGACCTTCTTCACCTCGTTGGGGTACTCGGCATCCTCGCCGAGGTTCAGGATGACCAGGCGGACGGGCTGGCCGACCGCGTTGCTCAGCTTGAACCGGATCTTGTCACCCTCGACGGGGACGCCGATCGCACGCAGGATCTCCTTCGTGCGGCCCGCGCCGGCCCCGGTGAGGCTGGCGTAGACGAAGAAGTGCCGGTTGTGCGCCGGGCCTTCCTCGGTGACGACGAACTCGAACTTCGCCAGCGGAGCGCCGGGGTTCTTCGCCGACGCACCGGCCGCCTTGGGCTCGACCGTCTTGATGACGGCGTCGTACTCGCCTGCGGGGACCGGGGCGAAGTCGACGGCGCCGGAGAAGTCGATCTCCACCTCGTCGTTCGTCGCGTTGTTCAGGACATCTTCCAGTGTTTCGGGCATGTGGGTGATCCCTTTCATTCGCCCTGCGTCGAGGCGGACGCCTCGTACGCTTCACGATCCGCCGCGATGACGGACGCGATCTTGTCGTACGTCGGCTCGATGACGTACGGCAGCAGAGCAGCATAGCGCGTCTTGTTGACGCTCCGTGCACTGCCGGGGTCAGTGACGAGCACGCGGCTCTTGACCCGAGGGTTGTCCTGGTCGAGCGACACGACGGTCAGCTCGCCCATGACGGACGCCCACCGGTTCACGATGCGCTGAAGGCCGGGGCTCACGTCCACGGTCTTCTTGTCGCCGGCTTCCTTCGGCTCACGGATCGCGCTCGTGAGCACGATGATCTTGCCGAGCCGGCGAATGTCGGTGAGGAAGGTGCGCATCTGCCGCTGGTTGGCGAGGTACTCGGCCTGCTCGGGGACGAAGTCGGTGACCGACTGGCCGATCGTCTTCGCCGTGCGCATGCCCTTGCCCTCGTCCACGATCTCGTCGAGGAGCAGCTCGGTGATCCCGTCGAGCGAGTCGATGACGATCGTGTCGAAGTGCTCGGCGTGGTCGCGGATGAAGAAGTAGAGCGCCTCCAGGTCCTTGTGGCCCTCGGGCGAGTGCTGGAAGCCCTTGCGGTCCCGCAGCATGCGGAGCGCGTCGCCTTCGAGCCCCTCGTCCGTGTTGATGATGAACGGTCGGGGGAAGCTCAGCGCGAGCGTGGTCTTCCCGACGCCTGGGTCACCGAAGACCACGAGGCGGAGTGGAGATCCCTCGTCGTCGACGAGAGACGGTTGGACTGTGAGCACCGGCGGTGCTCCCTTGGATGCCATGACGGGATACCCCTGTCTGTCGGCGGATTGGTTGTCGTGTCGCAGCATAGCAGGCGAACGTGCTACGTTGTCTGGTCGACCACGGAGGACCCATGCAGCTCTGGCCCCATCAGCAGGAAGCGCTCGCCCGGCTCGGGCAGCGCGCCATCTACGGCGACGCCGCCGGCTCGGGCAAGACGGCCACCGCGGTGCGCTGGGCCGACACCGTGCACGCCGACCGCGTGCTCGTGCTCGCCAGCTCGGACGACATTCTCGATCAGTGGGTCGACACCTTCAACGACTGGAGCCGGTTCACCGTGTTCGCCGGCTACGGCACGAAACCGCAGCGCGAGCGCGCCCGGCAGAACGTCGACCGCAGCCGGCAGGTCGCGCTCGTCCTCAACTACGAGGCGCTCCGGCTCGACATCGACGCGCTGCTGAAGATCGGCTTCGACGCGCTCATCTTCGACGAGGCGCACCACCTGAAGGGCCGGCGCAACGCGGTCTACTTCGGGGCCGAGAAGCTCGCCAAGCGGGCCGACTGCCTCCTCCACGTCACCGGCACGCCCGTGCTCAACCACGCGGCCGAGGCGTGGTCGATGCTCCATCTGCTCGACCCCCGCACCTACTCGTCGTTCTGGAAGTGGGCCGGCGCGCACTTCGAGATCGAGGTCACCGACTTCCACGGCAAGGCGCCCCAGCCGATCCGGCTCGTGAAGGGACTGCGCGACGGGCACGCCGACATCGTGCGCGAGCAGCTCGCGCCCTACCTCGTGCAGCGCTCGTTCGACGAGCTGTTCCCCGACGCGCCCCCAGTCGAGCTGACCGAGGTGGTCGTCGAGCTGGGCGACGCCGAGCGCCGCGTCTACGACGAGCTGGTGCGCCGGAGCTGGAGCCAGGTCGGCGACGAGCTGGTGCTCACCGAGAACGCGGTCGCCAAGACGACGCGCCTCCGTCAGCTCACCTCGTCGTGGGCGACGTTCGCCGCCGAGGATGAGTGGCCCGGCGCGAAGATCGACGCGACCGTGAAGATCGACCGGGGGCTCGTGCGGGACGAGCAGGTGCTCATCCTCTCGGCGTACCGCGCCACCGCCGAGCGCGTGGCCCGCGAGGTCGACGGGGCCGAGTTCATTCACGGCGACACGAAGCGCCGGGAGCGGAAGGACAAGCTGTCCGCGTTCAAGGACGGCCGGCTGCGCGCGCTGAGCGCCACCATCGGCGTGCTCGGCGAGGGCGTCGACGGGCTCCAGGTCGCGCGCAACCTGATCCAGCTCGACCGGGACTGGACGCCGGCCCGCAACGAGCAGATCCTCGCCCGGCTCCGCCGCGGCGGCCAGAAGCGCTCCGTGCGCGGCTGGTACCTACTCGGGAATAGAACCATCGACGAAGCTGTTAGTGATGCCCTGGAAGGCAAGATCGCCATCGTCGACTCGATCCTCTAGGAGCCCTGATGCCGTACATCGACCAGGACGCGCGCCTGCACCTCGCCATCACGTACGCGCCGCGCACCGCCGGAGAGCTGAACTACCTCATCTCCCTGCTGATCGCGCGCTTCGTCAAGTCCGGGCCGCTGAACTACGAGCGGCTCAACGCGGCGATGGGTGCCCACGTCGGGGCCGGCCGTGAGTTCTACCGCCGCGTGGTGGTGCCGTACGAGGAGCGCAAGATGCGCTCGAACGGAGACATCGAATGGTAGCCAAGACCTCCTACACCGAGCTGTCGACGCTCGCCGAGTGCGAGCAGAAGTGGCACTACAAGTACGCGGGCGAGCGGCCGCACACGCCGCCGACGCCGGCCATGCTGAAGGGCACGCTCGTGCACGTCGGCGTCTCCGCCATGTGGAAGGGCGAGCAGCTCTATCAGGATGCCATCGAGGCGTACGTCGCCGACCCGACGAACCTCGTCGAGCCTGTCACGTTCGCCGAGGTGATCGACGACGTGGCGTGGCTCATGGAGCGCTACGTCCGCCACTACGGCGCGATGTCGCGCAACGTCGAGGTCATCGCCGTCGAGAAGAAGCTGAGCGCCAAGATCCCCGGCTCGAACTTCACCGTGAACGGGTACATCGACGAGATGTGGCAGGTCAACGGCAAGCTCTGGCTCGTCGAGCGCAAGACCATGAAGGACTGGTCGCGCCTCGACCTCGTGCCGGTGAGCCCGCAGGAG